>CAZTFJ010000075.1:0-103 GCA_964612255.1 uncultured Rikenellaceae bacterium
TGAAGGAAATGCCAATGTTCAAATGTGGTGTAACCCAAACACAGCCCAAGGCGTAATACTGAAAGGTGGTGGATGGCAGAGCACAAGTTCCGATGTAGGCACT
>CAZTFJ010000075.1:113-9581 GCA_964612255.1 uncultured Rikenellaceae bacterium
TTTAGCCATATCCGACAGGTTTTATTCACATTTTAAACCCTCTTCCCGAAGAAATTCAATTGGTGGTAGAGGTGGTAGATAAAAAAACGCTATATTTGATTGTGTATGAAAATTTTGATGATTATGAAAAAAATATACCATATAACTTTTGCAATTACTTTGTGGCTAACTGTTTTACTTGGGAATAATGTTTTTGGACAAGCATATTATTCTGGTGGTCAAGGTGGTGGTTACAGCACAACAACCATAAGCAACAGCACAAGTGCTTTTATTGGTGATTCAATTACTACTAAAAAGTTTGATGTAACAGTATTCCCAAATCCCCTTACAAGCAACGACATTTTTAAAGCAAAACTCACTGGAATAAATCAATCCGAAAAGGTGTCGATAATTGTTACCGATATGATTGGCTCAAAAATATTTATGGACAAAGTTGAGGCTAGCGATGAGCTTACAATAAACTTACCCTACGAGCGATTATCGAAAGGAATTTACCTAATTATCTTTCAGCACAACAACCACAAAATTACCCGTCGTTTTAACTATAACAACTAGCTAAACCACAGCTATTCCTGCACATAAATTCTTTTTACCCTGCGCGATACAGAGGTAAGCACTTCGTATGGTATTGTATTTAGCTTGTGGGCAATATCAGTAATACTTGGTTTCTCACCAAACACAACCACCTCGGTTCCCTCGGCCACATCTGGAATATCTGTAATGTCAATGGCACAAGTATCCATACTTACGTTGCCAACAATTGGAGCCAAATCGCCATTAACCAACACATGTCCCACTCCATTGCTTAGCAATCGGCTTAATCCATCGGCATAACCAACAGGAATTGTTGCAATTATAGAATTTCGCAAAAGGACACCTTTACGGTTATACCCAACCGTTTCGCCTTCGGGTAAATGCTTAATTTGGGCAATGTATGTTTTTAAAGAGTTTACCACTTGTAATTTTTGGTTGGCAACCGAACTAATACCGTACAATCCAATCCCTAAACGAACCATATCGAACTGCGCATGAGGAAAACGCTCAATACCTGCAGAGTTTAAAATGTGCCACAATGGTTTATAATCTAATGCTTCTGAAATTCTATGAGCCAATTCTTCAAACTTACTAATCTGTGTTTGAGAAAAATCGTCAAGGTTCTCATCGTCAGAACCAGCCAAATGGGAGAAAATACTCTGAACCCAAATAGAATCGTTACCCTCGAGAATACCAATAAGTTTATCTAAATCGGCCTCTAAAAAGCCAAGCCTATGCATTCCTGTATCGAGTTTTAAATGGATTGGGTACCCCTGAACCCCCTGTTTACTGGCTGCTGAGATAATTCCCTGAAGGCTACTAAGGCTATAAATTTCGGGCTCTAGGTTATACTCAATCATCAAGTCGTAATTCTCGAATGTGGGGTTGAGCACAATAATTGGGAGAGTGATTCCCGCCTCACGGAGTGCAATACCCTCATCGGCAAAGGCAACGCCCAAATAATCGACTCTGTGAAACTGCAACAGATTGGCAATTTCATGCGAACCGGCACCATACGAAAAGGCCTTTACCATTGCCATTACTTGCACATCGGGCTTAAGCTTATTGCGAAAATAGTTTAAGTTATTGACTAGAGCATTGAAATTGATTTCGAGAATTGTGCGATGGCTCTTCTGCTCTAGGAGCGCCGAAATGCGCTCGAAACGAAATGGTCTACTCCCTTTTAGCAAAACTGCAGCGTTTACAAACTCGCTACGCGTATACCAACGGATAAAAGCTTCAGTAGTAATAAAAAAGTCGCTGCTGCGAGGAAATAAATCTGCAAATTGCGAAATTTCTGGCCCCACACCAAGCACCCGATCTACACCTTTAACAGTAACCAGATTGGCCACATCGGCATAAAGTTTATCTAAAGGCTGACCACTTTGCAAAATATCGGAAAGAATTAGCACCCGCTGACCATGCTGTCGTTGCTGTGCTAAAAAATCGAGCGCAATGGAAAGCGAACCCAAATCGGAATTATAGCTATCGTTAATTATGGTACATCCGTTAACCCCCTCCTTCTGCTCAAGCCGCATAGCCACAGGCTGCAACTTGCTTAGCTGAGGGATAATTTCATCAACAGACAAGCCAAGCACCAGCATAGAACAAAAGCAATGCATGGCATTTTCTAATGCTGCCTCGTCGGCAAAGGGAATAGTTATATCGTACGACTGATTATTGTAGGCAACAGTAAACTCGGTTTTACCCTGCATTACAGTAGCAAACTTTAGCAGCACATCAACGTCACCTTTACGCCCCCACCTAAAAAGTTTTACGGTTGATTTTGCAGCAAGTTCCTTGGCTAGTGCATCAATTGTTTCGTAATCGCTACTATAAATTAGTGTATCAACATTAGCAAAAAGTTTAATCTTTTCTCTAGCCTTGGTTTCGATATCGGGGAAATTCTCCTGATGCGCCATTCCAATATTGGTAAATACTCCAATTGTTGGCAACACGATTGGCTCAAGCTTTTGCATTTCGTCAGGATGTGAAATACCCGCTTCAAATATTGCCAAGTTACAGCTAGAGTTTAGCTGCATTACTGATAGGGGCACCCCTAACTGCGAATTGTAACTTTTGGGACTCCGAACAAGATGATAATTAGAGTCAAGCATTTGCGAGAGCCACTCCTTAACAATGGTTTTTCCGTTACTACCCGTTATGCCAATTACGGGAACGGAAAATGCTTTACGATGGTAAGTTGCCAGCTGTTGTAATGCAAACAACGTGTTAAAAACCACTAAAAAGGCTGCCTCGGGAAAATCATCAGAAAAATTAGCTGCAGTGCTTACCACAAAAACCCTTACGCCTCGGGCATACAATTCAGAGATAAACGAGTGGCCATCATGATGCTCGCCAACTAGGGCAAAAAAAGCAGCATGCTTTGTTTGCATTACCATTCGGCTATCGGTTATAACACCTTCAATAAAATCCTGCTTAGTGTTGCCGCTAAGCTGTGCATCCATTATTTGAGCCAGCTGCTCAAGACTATAATGTATCATAGCAAATAAGTTGTTTTCTGATTTTAGACACTCAAATATACCTAGGTTTCATTAGAATTCCCAAAAGGAAACCCAAATGATTGTATATCTGAATTTTACCAAGGCTAGCAAAGGGCTAGTATTTTGACAATTCTTTTCGAAAAAGAGCATTTGGTATATAGACCTCCGGGTCTTCAGAGTATTCGGGCAGAATGCGCTCTACAAAATACATATTTATCTCGCCAATGTTTTTGGCATAAACCTTACCACGGAAATTACATTTAAAAAATGTTTTTATTGCCTCGTAAGTAGTTTCGGAGATGTTAACCTTTCCTGCCTCTCCCTTTGATTCCATTCGGCTAGCCACGTTCACCGTATCGCCCCAAACATCGTAGGCAAATTTCTTTTTACCTATCACACCAGCCATTACGCTTCCGGTGTGTATTCCAATACGTAAGCGCCAAACAGGAACACCATTAGCCTGATCAACCTTGGCCTTTTCCTCAACAAATCGTTGAATTTCTAGAGCAGCCAACACCGTATCGAAATGGTGGCTATTATTCTTTTGCGGAACCCCTCCTACGCACATATAACAATCGCCAATGGTTTTAATTTTTTCGATAAAGCGCTGGGTTGTAATCTCGTCAAAAGACTCAAAGTAAAAGCTTAAGGCGGCCAGGAAATCTTCGATTGTCTCGTACGATACCGAAACGCTGGAGAAGTTAACAAAATCGGCAAACATAACCGATACTTCGTTATACTTCTTGGGTTTTACAAACCCTTTCTTTTTAAGCTGATGGGCAGCCACCTCGGGAAGAATATTTAGCAGCAAAGCTTCCGATTTGTTCTTCTCCTCCTCAAGGGATGTTTTCTGCTTTTCGATTTGGGTTCTTTGCTCGTCGAGCATTTTATTGGCCTCCTCAAGATGCTCCATGGTTGAGAGAAGGTTATCGTGCTTATCGCTCAGTGCCTCCTCTGCCATTTTTAGCTCGGTAATATCTGTTTCAATGGCAATAATTTTGGTGAGTTTGCCAGCTATGTCGTAAATAGGGGTAATTGAGGTCTGAATGTTTTTACGCTTATTGCTATTGGTGTACCACACCGATTCGTAAACAACATTCTCTCCACTATCAACACATTTTTGCATCGATTTGGCTGTAATCTCATTCATAGATGAGGAAAATACATTATCGCCAAACTTACTACAAAACTCATCCAAATTACACTCGTAAAGCAATTCAAATCCATCGTTTACCCAAACAATCTTACCTTCACTATCGATAATAATTAGGGAACTGCCAGCCTTACTGGCTGCTGTGGAAATATCATTCAGCTGCTCCGACTTTTCAAGCAGATGATTTATTCTACTTCGTCGGGCAACGGCCAAAGAAATTCTAACGGATAGGGTATCGGCCTCATTAGGGTATACAATACAATCGTCAAATTCTGAAAAGAAAGAGTAATCGTTTTTTACAATATCGGTAGAGGGGGTTGCTAAAATTGTTGCCACTCTCTGGCTCAAGGGGCTTGACTTAATAAATGAAAGGATTTGCTTAACCTTTTCTGTGCCAATTGCAAAATCAATAACTATTACACTTGGGCTTATACGCTGTAAATCTTTTGCAACAGTTTCTTTGTTCTCACAACTTACAGAATAAAGGGAGTGATTAAGGTCGGACTGATTAAGAGCAGACTCAATGGTGTTGAAAAAATCACTAGTACTGCAAAAGCATAAAACGTTATAAACCATTACATATTAATTTCCATTAGCTAAAGATAAAAAAAGTTTTATTGATAACTAAAAATTGTTGAGCAATGGACTGTAATTATAGTTTAACGGTTGTTTTCAATGTATGTATTAATGATTACTGCATACAAATCAAAGCCGCCCTTCCCTTCGGGTCTATTACTTGAGAAAATCATCACCTTAAAACCGGCAAAATCAAAAGTTATGGGCCTATACTCATCGTATGGCGAATTTACTTGAGATCCAAAATTTGTAGGATCAGACCATTGACCATTGGTAAACATAGAATAGTATAAGTCGAACCCTCCGTTACCCCCGTCGCGATCGGATGTAAAAACCATCAAATCACCATTAATCGATGGGCACTTATCGTTTCCCTCGCTCGAAAGGTTCTGCATAGGTTCTACTTCGTCGTTTAGGCTGGTCTCAAGAAAACTATGCAATAGCATATCTTCGGGCTGTTTAATGCTGTAGATATTAAACACTTCAGACGATCTGTTGCTACAAAATACGATAGTGCTATCGGAGCTAAATACCGGGTAAGAGTCATCGGCTGCAGAGTTTATCACTGTGGCATCGAATGGTCCAATGAGCTGCTGACTGCCATATACTCCCCAATCGTTTCGCAAAGTATAAACAAATTTTATGTTGTAATTGCCATTGCTATCATCGGCGTAAAAGAAATATTCGTAGGGATTTTGATAGTAGCTCAATGGTCCTAACTGATTGTCATCGGTATTAACCAGTGGTAAAAGTTTATCGATATAAGCATTACCATAGGTAATTGGAAAAGCAAAATTTAACGCATCGTCTTTTTCATGGTAAGATAGCTCGATAACAGAATATACAAAATCAAATTGAGAACCTTGACTAATACGATTTGATGAGAAAATAATGGGTAACGACCCATAAACATAGGGCAAGTCGGAGTTATAATCGTCGTACTCACTATTTATCTTCTCTAAATTCACAGGTGCCTCAGTAACAATAGTATCGTATTCAAACTCATAACCAGGTTCATCGGGCCAACAACCAGTCAGCAATACCATAAAAAATGCAGCTACAATAAGTTTTGTTTTCATACTCTAAGCAAGTTAAATCATGATGCAGCAATAGCATTACAAGCATCCCAAAGATTATCGTAAGGTGCTGGAGCTACTATAGTAATTTCTTCATTTGTAACAGGGTGTGTAAAACACAATGATTTGGCATGCAGATTAATGCCCCCATCGGGGTTTGAGCGAGGTGCACCATACTTTAAATCTCCGCGAATAGACAAACCAATTTTTGCTAGCTGAGCCCTAATTTGGTGATGCCTGCCGGTATGCAATTCCACCTCTAAAAGGTAGTATCGGCCAGTGCTGCCCAATAAGGTATACGTTAGGCGAGCCTCCTTTCTGTTGGGTTTGTGCTCGGTATATGCAAACGATTTGTTTTTCTCAGGATTGCGAACCATATAGTGTTTGAGGGTATCCACAGTTTGGGGAGGCATACCTCCTACTACAGCCCAATAAATTTTACTCACGCCCCCATCCTGAAAAAGCTTGTTCATTCGGCTTAGGCCCTTACTAGTTTTCGCAAACAGCACCACGCCGCTAACTGGCCTATCTATTCGGTGAACCGCTTCAACAAAAACATTTCCTGGTTTAGCATCACGCTCTTTTATAAAACGTCGGATGTTCCCAATCATCGAAGTATCGCCAGTTTTATCGCCTTGTACAATCTCTCCGCAAAGCTTATTAACTGCTATAAAATGGTTATCTTCGTATAGAATACGATCACCTACACTTGTCATAAATCAAAAATATCAAATTAGTATTGCTCCCTATCGTTGGGGAAATCGAGGCTTTTCACGTCGCCAATGTATGCCTGAAATGCACCAAGCATCTCGGCATATAAGTTATGGTATCGCCGCAAAAACCTAGGAGAAAACTCCTGAGTAATACCCAGCATATCATGCACAACTAGCACTTGTCCATCAACTCCCGGGCCAGCACCAATACCTATAATAGGGATAGTTAGTTCCCGAGCTACCTGCGCCCCTAGCTTAGCCGGTATTTTCTCGAGAACAATAGAGAAACAGCCAGCATCTTCAAGGATATGAGCGTCCTCAACTAGCTTATCGGCTTCCTCCTCCTCGCGAGCGCGAACAACGTAAGTACCAAATTTATGAATTGACTGGGGTGTAAGCCCTAAGTGCCCCATAATAGGAATGCCTGCCGATAAGATGCGATTTACCGAATCGAGAATTTCGCGCCCACCTTCCAATTTAATGGCATCGGCACCCGACTCCTTCATTATGCGAATGGCAGAAGTGAGCGCTAATTTGGAATCTCCCTGATAAGTGCCAAAAGGCATATCAACAACAACAAGGGCACGCTTTGTTGCCCTAACAACCGACTGTGCATGGTATATCATTTGATCGAGTGTAATGGGTAAAGTAGACTCATGACCAGCCATTACATTAGAAGCAGAATCGCCCACAAGAATAATATCAATACCTGCCGCATCGAGAATTCTGGCTGTAGAAAAATCGTAGCCAGTTAGCATTGCAATTTTCTCACCCCTTAGCTTCATTTCATGAAGCACATGGGTTGTTACCACCTTTGCCTTACCTTCTGTTGACATATCTCACAATGTTTTGTTATTGTACAATGGCAAAGATAGGGGTTTAATAATATTGATTGTTCAATTTTTGCATATTTCACCCAGCTAACGAGAAAATTACTAAAAGCAAAGCATCGCTCTGCCATTGTGACACACAACACGACAAACATCTACAAATGTTTTATTTACAACAAAAAGAAGAGAAGACTGAAGAAATAGTATCAAAAATGTTCTGACAAAAAACCTTAATAGAGAAAGGATTTATGCCATAATATCACCAAAACATATTAAAAAATCCATTGGCACAATCATTGAGAATTTGGATGACAGCAATTCTAAAACTAGAATACATTTAACATTAAAAAAAAACATAAACAATGAGTAAAATTATTGGAATAGACCTTGGGACAACCAACTCTTGCGTTTCGGTAATGGAAGGAAACGAGCCTGTTGTTATTCCCAATAGCGAAGGCAAAAGAACAACACCATCTATTGTAGCTTTTGTTGAGAACGGTGAGCGCAAAGTAGGTGATCCTGCAAAACGTCAGGCAATTACCAACCCGCAAAAAACCATATTCTCAATAAAGCGTTTCATGGGCGAAACCTACGACAAAGTTTCCAAAGAAATTGGCAGGGTATCGTTTAAAGTTGAAAAAGGCGACAACAACACACCTCGCGTTGTGATTGACGATCGCAAGTACACCCCACAGGAGATTTCGGCTATGGTACTTCAAAAAATGAAGAAAACCGCCGAGGACTACCTAGGACAAGAAGTAAACGAGGCGGTTATAACCGTACCAGCATACTTTAGCGACTCGCAACGCCAGGCAACCAAAGAAGCCGGTGAGATTGCCGGGCTTAAGGTTCGTCGTATTATAAACGAGCCCACCGCAGCGGCACTTGCCTATGGTCTAGACAAGAAATCATCGGACCAAAAAATTGCTGTTTACGACCTTGGTGGTGGTACATTCGATATCTCTATTCTTGAGCTAGGTGATGGTGTTTTCGAAGTGAAATCGACTAACGGTGATACTCACCTTGGTGGTGACGATTTTGACCAAAAAATTATTGACTGGTTGGCAGATGAATTCCTAAAAGATGAAGGAATTGATCTTCGTAAAGACCCAATGGCTCTACAGCGCCTAAAAGAGGCTGCAGAAAAAGCCAAAATTGAGCTATCGAGCTCGAGCCAAACCGAGATAAATCTGCCATACATTATGCCAGTTGATGGCATACCAAAACACTTGGTACGCACGCTAACCCGCTCGCAATTCGAAAAATTAGTTGACGATTTGGTACAAGCAACCATTGAGCCTTGTCGCAAATCGCTTAAAGATGCAGGTCTTAGCGCATCGGATATTGATGAGGTAATACTTGTAGGTGGATCAACACGTATTCCTGCCATACAGCAAGTGGTTGAGAAATTCTTTGGCAAAGCCCCTAGCAAAGGTGTTAACCCCGACGAGGTTGTAGCAGTAGGTGCTGCAATTCAAGGAGGCGTTCTAACTGGTGAGGTTAAGGATGTGCTTCTGCTCGACGTAACCCCTCTTTCGCTTGGTATTGAAACTATGGGCGGTGTTTTCACCAAGCTTATTGAAGCAAACACAACCATACCATCGCGTAAGAGCGAAACCTTTACAACAGCATCGGACAATCAGCCATCGGTTGAAATTCATGTGCTGCAAGGCGAGCGCCCAATGGCCAGTGCAAATAAAACCATAGGTCGATTCCACCTTGATGGAATTCCACCAGCCCCACGCGGAGTACCCCAAGTTGAAGTAACTTTCGATATTGACGCCAACGGTATTCTAAACGTATCGGCAAAGGATAAAGGAACTGGTAAAGAGCAACGCATCCGCATTGAAGCATCGTCGGGACTTACCGAGGATGAAATTAAGAAAATGCGCGAAGAGGCTAAGGCTAACGAGGAATCGGACAAACAGGCTCGCGAAAAGGTTGATAAATTAAACACTGCCGACAGCCTAATATTCCAAACCGAAAAGCAACTTAAGGAGTTTGGCGATAAGCTACCAGCCGATAAAATCACCCATGGTTGGATCAATCACCGTGACAAATCCCTCAATGCCGATAACCCCA
>CAZTFJ010000076.1:0-4188 GCA_964612255.1 uncultured Rikenellaceae bacterium
ACTACAAGCCAATTTTACAAGCATATGGATAAGAAACCAAAGCACATTTGCCAGTGTAAAGCGGTTACGCTAAGCGAGATAAAAAAATCGATTACAAAAAGTGGAGCAAGAACCCTGCTCGATATTCAAAATTTAACCAAAGCTTCAACAGGTTGCGGTCGTTGTAAATTGCAAGTAGAAGAAATACTAGGCAAAGAGTTAGTTAAGATAAATGCTCTGGGTAATCAGCTTAGAATAGAATTTTAGCTATCAGCCCTTAAAACATCTAGGAACCGCCTTATATCATCAAGTTTGTTGTCCTCCCCCACTTTTTGGTATGATATAAGGAGGCTCCCTAAGAGCTGTGAAACGCACATACAATTTGCACAAGGTGAGAAATACTCATCCTTAGCTGGTATTTTATTTTGCTCAAGGAACTGTTCAATATCTTTACGCCCCAGAACCGAACCGTTATTAAAGGGATTTACGTAAAACAAAATATTATGCTCAACCTCATTGCCACTAACCGTGTGTGCGTATCTATTTCTATAGGCAACCAAAAAATTCCGAGGCAAGCTTACGGGGTATATGGGCAATCCTAAGCGTTGAGCTACCAATGAGTAGAATAGTGATAATAGAACAGGGCCACCCCTTTTGGTCTCAATTAATTTATTAATAAAATGATTTTGGGGGGCAAAAAAATTATCGGCATTTCCTGCAAATCCGTAAGAATCAAAAAATATATGGTTTAGCACCTTAACCTTTTCTAGTGCAGTGAGGCTCTCGTTGAGTTCCATCCAAACTTTTTGCTTAACCTTATCAATGAAATTATCAATCACCTCATATTCAATATCGGGATATTGATACTGAGCAACATACACTATTCCGGACAGCAAATCGACGCAACCTCCAGCCATCCAGCCAGCTAAGTTATTCTTAGCAAGATTAAATTGAATGCCATGAATAATGTCCTCAATTCTCTCTTGAAGCAAAGGGTTATTTGCATTCTCCCAAGCTTGCTCTAAGAGTGGAACCAAAGGCACACCTTCATCAACCAGCTTACTAGAGATAGACTTGTACACCTCTTGATCAGGATCTTCGAGGAGTGAAACTAAAGCAGCAAACTCCTTAGGCCTCATACATACAGGGTTACCTTGTCAATCGTATTAATGTTTGCTCAATATGTTTTTTGATATGCGGTTTGTAGTCGGCTGAGGCTGTCTTATTCACCCTATTGGCAATTATTGCACACATGGTAACAGACCTATGCCCAAGCAGAAGCGACAAGCCATTGATGGCCGAACTCTCCATCTCAAAATTAGTTATTTTTTTGCCGTTAAAATCGAATGTTTCTATGCTATGATTTAAGCTACTATCGGCCAAAGGCAACCTAAGCACTCGCCCTTGAGGCCCATAAAAGCCAGGAGCCGAAATGGTAATGCCTTCACGAGCCATATCTTTAAATAGATCTACCAATTCTCTATTGGAATGCACAAAGTAAGGTTTTGCGCATAGATTATTCCAGTTTGTGTGCTTTAGAAAAGCCTCCTCCATAACCAAATCGCTAACGTGGTTGCGATTTTTATAAAAATTCAACAACCCATCGAAACCAACGGCAGTGGCAGTTAGCACAAAGCTATCAACATCAATATCGGACTGCAAAGCACCCGAAGTACCCAAACGTACAATGGTGAGCTGTTTTTTCTCGGCCTTTTCTTGCCTTGTGGCCAAATCGATGTTCACAAGTGCATCGAGCTCATTTACCACAATGTCAATATTGTCGGTTCCTATACCGGTTGATACTACGCTAATACGCTTGTCGTTATAGTAGCCCGTAACGGTCTTAAACTCTCTATTGGTAACAGAAAACTCTATCTTGCTAAAAAACGACGAAACGGTATCGACCCTACCAGGGTCACCAACTAAAATAATTGTATCAGAAATATCCTGCGGACGCAGATGTAAATGGAAAATACTTCCATTTGGATTGATAATCAACTCCGATGGTTCAATAATCCTCATAATACCTCCATATTTTAAAACTGCTAAAGTAAATAAATTTAGGAAAACACAAATTTTTGCTCCATTTTTTTGCCTTTACCCAAATAATCTATATCCTAAATACATATATTGATATTACAACTTGTTAACACCACATTGTTATCCCCTTTCATGTAAATATCATATCTTTGTAATTGAAATTATATTTCATTATTTGAAACCAAAACTATTGTACTATGAAACAAAAGAAGCAACTCGTTATTGTTATAGGAGTAATAGCCGTTATACTTTTACTAGTATTTAGCAGCAGAATGTTTTACATAATTCAACCAGGCGAGCGAGCCATTATCTTCCGTCCGTTTACCAGTGGGCTCGACAAGGAAGATATCAGATTGCCAGGTTTTCAGGTGGTTGCCCCCTGGAACGATATGCATGTTTATGATGTAAAGGAGCAAAAGGCTGAAGAGACAATGGATGTTCTCGACAAGAACGGTCTGAAAGTTATTATTGATATTTCAGTTAGGTTTAACCCCATTTACGATAAGATTGGATTCCTACATGAAGTATTTGGAAAGTACTATATAAATCAACTTGTTATACCAGAAGTTAGGTCGTCGGTACGCCAAGTGGCTGGTCGCTATACCGCCGAGGAAATATACTCAACCAAGCGCAGCGAGGTAGAACAAGCCATTATTGACGAAACGAACAGAATACTTAGCAACAACTTTATTGATATGAGAGCGTTGCTAATTCGGAGCATTAGCCTGCCTACTCAAATACAAGAAGCTATTGAGAGCAAACTCACTCAAGAACAAGAGTTTTTGGCTTACCAATTTAAGCTTGAAAGAGAAAAAAGTGAAGCCGAACGCCGCAGAATTGCTGCAGAGGGAGAATCGCGCGCAAATCAAATCATCAATAATAGCCTTACTACAAATCTACTAAGAATGAGAGGAATAGAGGCTACTGCTGCTCTAGCTAATTCTCCAAACACAAAAGTTATTGTGGTGGGTAGTGGAGATGATGGACTACCATTAATTTTAGGCGGAAACTAAACTATACACCAATGATTCAGAGGATTCAAACAGTATTTTTAATCATTGCAGCCATTTTATTGGCATTTGTAGCATTTATGCCCATTGCAAGTATTGTTGGTTCTGGGAATGATACAGTTTACGAGCTTGGGCTTAAAGGCTTAATTAATAGTGCCAATGGCCAATTAGTTTTTAATGCCTTACCCATGGCCATTTTAATAATTTTGTGTTTAGCGCTGTGCGTAATTACAATCGTTTTATTTAAAAAGAGGATGATACAAATTCGCCTTTGCGTGGTAAACATAGTTTTACTTGTTGGACTCGAAGGTCTTATGTTTTACTACGTGCGTGCTGCACAATCGGCTGTTGGCGAAGCCATTTCGTACAGTATTGTTTTTATATTTCCGTTAGCAGCAGCCATCTTAATTTACTTAGCGCTGCGCGCTATTGGCCGCGACGAAGCATTGGTTCGTAGCTTAGATAGACTTCGTTAGATCATCTCATTTCATTACATAAAAAAGCCCGGGCAATAGCTCGGGCTTTTAGTTATACACCAAATGCTCTTAAAGGTAAATCATATGCTCCTGATCGGTAATCTTTTCGCAGTAATGGCATTTAAGGGCAACAGTTTGCTTATCGACAACTGTAAACTTAGTCTTTACTGGCTCAACATTGGTTATACACTTAGGGTTTACGCACTTAACAATACCAGCAATATTGTCAGGCACTTCAACAACCTGTTTCTCTACCACATTGTAGTTCCTAATTATATTTAGCTTGGCATGCGGAGCCACAAGTGCAATCCTATTTATCTCATCGCGTTCAAAAAACTTGTCGGCAATCTTAATAATTGCCTTGCTTTCGTGGGTCTTGCTCTCCATATTGGTTCCAAAGGTTATCAAATTATCAATCTTCTCAAGACCCAGTATAGATATTACCTTAAATAGGTTTTTCGAAGGGATATGATCGATAACGGTACCATTCTCAATGGCACTAACGCTTAACTTCTTTTTGTCTTTCATATCAAAATAGTTTATTGATGATTATTTTAAACCAAGGATAGATGCCATAATAGCCATTCGGGTGTAAACTCCATTTAGTGCCTGGGGAAAGTAGTAGGCTTTGGGATTAGGGTCAACATCGGTGTGGATCTCGTTTACCCTTGGTAGCGGGTGTA
>CAZTFJ010000076.1:4214-9579 GCA_964612255.1 uncultured Rikenellaceae bacterium
GCAGCACGCGCATGGTAGGTTTAGTATTCTCAAGCATTTTATTGCGCAGCACGTAAACATTTTTCACCTTTTCGTACTCAAGCGGATCGGAGAAACGCTCCCGCTGAACACGAGTCATGTATATAATATCGGCCTTATCCAAATTTTCATTAAGGTCGGTTTGTTCGTAGTACTTGATACCTTGGCTATCGAGAAACATTTTATACTCGTTAGGCATACGCAGCTCTCTTGGCGAAACGAAGGTAAACGTTGCCCCAAACTGACTCATGGCCATCATGAGCGAATGAACGGTACGGCCATACTTTAAATCGCCCACAAGAAAAATGTTTAAATCGTTAAGTGTACCTTGCGTTTTTCTGATTGAGAAAAGGTCGAGTAAAGTTTGGGTTGGATGTTGGTTTGCCCCATCGCCTGCATTAATTATGGGTACTGGCGACACCTCGCTAGCATAACGTGCGCTCCCTTCAATAGGGTGACGCATAACAATTAGGTCGGAATAGTTGGCAACGGTTAAAATTGTATCCTTTAGGCTTTCACCCTTTGAAACCGATGTGTTTGCCGCTTCGGAAAAGCCAATAACTCTTCCCCCTAGCCTACTTACCGCGCTTTCAAAACTCAATCGAGTACGTGTTGATGGCTCGAAAAAAAGTGTGGCAACTACGGTTTTGCTAAGAATGTCCTGAATAGGATTCTCCTCAAACTCCTGCGCTAGGTCGAGAATTTTTATAATCTCCTCTTTGCTCAGGTCGTTAATTGCTACCAAGCTTTTGTGTTTCATCTTCGTTTAGTTTAAGTTATCGTATAGGTTTAAAAAAAATCAAAAAAAAGCCTCGTTACTAAACGAGGCAAAAAGGCTAATCGGTTCGTAAATACTGAGCAACTGCCGAATCAATTTTATCAATTTTATCCAAAACCACAGTTAGCTTGCTCTGCCGAATACCCAGCGTAACTGCACAGCTTGTATCAAACTTTTGCTCAATAACTGTTAACTCATCGTCTTTAATTAATCGCATAATCTCGTTAGTTGCAGGATATGCAAAGGTTATGGTGTAAATATCGTTTATGGTACGCTCTTCAATCCGATTGGCATCTAGGGCTTCCGATGCTGCTGTTTTGTATGCATGAATTAATCCAGACACGCCTAACTTAGTCCCTCCAAAATAACGTATTACCACCACCAAGGTGTTGGTTAGCTCTCTGCTCAGTATTTGTCCGTGAATTGGTTTGCCGGCTGTGCTCGAAGGTTCCCCATCGTCATTGGCTCGCCAATTCTCTCCATCGTATCCAATAACATAGGCGTAACAATGGTGTCGGGCATCATGATATTGCTTGCGTAAATCAGTCAAAATATCTTTCACTTCATCTTCGGAACTAACGGGGTAAGCAAGCGCAATAAATTTACTGCCCTTCTCCTTGTATAATCCCTCAGATTTTTCTGCAATGGTTTTATATGTATCTGTTTTATCCATATAAATTAACTCAAAGCCAGCACAAATATTGATATTCCCGACATTGCAATACCAACCCAATTTAGCCTTGATGGGCGCTCGCGGTAGGCTATAAAACCAATTATTACGCTCAATGCTACAATTCCAATATTATTAATCCCAAATATAACTGAGCCCATAGCTTGTTGTCCAGTATCGATATCGATATGATTAAGGGCAAGCAGCAAAAAGTAAATTGAACCAAAATTAGCCAACCCAAGCATAATACCCAGCAGCCAAGTTTTAGCTTTTACAATACTTTGCTTGGCAGGTTTGCTAAAGGGTAAAATAAACAACCCAACTACAAGTGAACAACCAAAAACTACAGATGAAAAGGCAGAGGCCAGCTCACCTGTGATGTATGCCGATTGGGCATATTTCACAAATGAATCGACAATGCCCATACCCAGGAACAAGAAAACAGGTAAAAATATAGCTTTTGGATTTATGGTTTTTCCACTCTTTTTGTACACTGTAAGAAACACCGAGAGCAAGGCTAACGCAATTCCAATAAGTTTTAATACAGATAGCTTGTCGTTTGCATCGTACCAAATGGAGAAAGCAATGGGAAAAACAACAGACATTTTAACGGCTACAGTTGTAACTGCAACTCCAGCCCTGCGAGTGCTTATTGCAATTATGTAAAACATAACTATAAACATCACACCAACTAGCATAGCTATTGGCAGCCAGCTTTGGGCAAAAATTTCTGAAGTAAAAGGGTTGTTAGTACTCAAAAAAAAACCTGCTAAGCAGGCAACTAAATAATTGATAACAATGGCGCTAAAAGTGAAAACCCGATGGTGGTCAATTAGTTTAAAAACCACATAAATTGCTGCCGAAGAGAGAATACTTAATGCTAAAAATATCATTCCTTAAAGTTTGGGTAAAATTAGTGTATTTTTTTTTCTTAGCAATCTACAACATCAAATCACCAGTAAATTTTCGTAAAAAAGTTATCAACACTATACCTACTAAAAACTAAGGAATGATTTTAGAACCAACAACATCTAAAGCAACTATTCAAAAAAAACCAATTTTTATAACCATAGATTTTTAACAATTATTTTTTGATACTTTTGTAACCAAATACTTATGTATATATAAACCACCAACAAACTCTAAACCGTGCTTTACAGACTTTTATCCACCGTTCTGGTTTTAATTATTACCGCTCAAGGTGCTATTAGCGTAACCAACCACACTCAAAGCCCATTCTACAAGTTAACTAACTACAGGCTTATTACTGATATCGATAAGCCAGAACAATCGTTACAAGCTATAAACAATAAAATTAGGAGTGCAGAGCATAGTAAAGATATTACATCGTTGCATAATGCCTTGCTGGATAAAGGTCGATATTATATCTACACAAAACAATTAGACGAAGCCCTAATCACCCTTAACTTGGGTTACATACAGTCGCTTAATAGCAAACTTGAGCACCAAATTCTAGACGCTCTCTCGCTACTTGTTAAAGTTCATTTGGCTAAAGACTTGCGAATTGAATCGCTTGAGTATTTACATCAAGGATACTCGCTTAGCCAACAGCTAAAAGATATTGCTAGCCAAAGCTGGTACTTACCTACAATAGTTAAAACAGAATTAGAAACAGGGAATATTGGACAGGCAATGGAATTTGCTCTTAAAGAAATTGATTTTTTCGAACAACAAAAAGATACGGTTAGCCTATCCTACTCCTTACTTCAGCTGAGTTTAATACATATTGAGTTAGGAAATCTAGAAACATCGCAGCAATGTATAGATAAAGCCAACATTCTTTTACAACATCATAGTTGCACCAATTCTGCTTATAATATAGCCCATTTGAGTTTAGTTCAAGCCCTCCAGAATATTCTCGAAAATGATTTAGCTAAAGCCACAGATTTATGCAATAGCGCGTACATTACTTTTTCACAAACCGATACGCTTATGGCGGTAAGGGTAAAATCGACAATTGCCGAAATACTTACCCGTCAAAAAAACTACGAGAAAAGTAATGAATTGCTTAAAAATGTAATTGCAAAGCAGAAAATCATAAGCGATAACACAGGATTAGCCAACAGCTACCTTAGGCTTGCACAGCTTCTAAATGAAATGGGATTACATAACCAATCGGTAAAAAACTACAACAACTGCCTGCACATTGCCACTCAGGCGGGACTAACCCATTTAATTAGAAGTGCATACAAGGGACTATGGAAGGTTTATAGCCAGGCAGGCGACATTAAAAGCGCGCATCGAAACCTTAATAAATATACTCGTATTACCGACAGCCTTTACAATGCTCAAAAAATAAGCGAGGCTAACAAGCTAGAAGAAAATGCCATACAAAAAAAACACCAAGAGGAGCTACAGGCAAAAAATTTAGAGATAGAAATTGGCAGAAAGCTCATTTCTCAGCAAAAAAAGAATCAAAATCTTTTATTCGTAATAATAGGGTTATTTATTCTGATAATTGTTTACGCCATAAGAGAATCGCACCTTAAAAGGAAGGCAAACAAAATGCTTGTAAACCAAAAGGAGCTAATTGAGCGTGAGAAAGCGCTATCGGAGAGAAAAACCCAAAACTTTACAGAAAGTCTCAACTATGCCCAACGAATGCAACGAACAATACTGATGAGTTCAAATTCGTTACATAACTTATTTCCCGAATCGCTCACCATTCTTATACCCAATGACATTGTTAGTGGTGACTTCTACTGGTTTCAGGAGAAAAACGATAGAGTTCTTTTTGCCTTGGCCGACTGCACTGGACATGGTGTACCAGGTGCCATGATGAGTATTATTGGGGCCTATAGCCTAAACAGAGTTGTTAATGAAAAGAGTATTAGCAGCCCGGGCGAAGTGCTAAATCAAATAAATAAAATTTTTGAAGAGCACATGAAACAGCGCGATACAAGTGAAATTTTTGATGGTATGGACATTGCGCTGTGCAGCTTTAACCCCAAATCGAAGGAGCTAAACTTTGCAGGGGCTAACTTACCATTATATATATGCCGCGACAATATGCTACCTCTGCCTACTAACTCAATTGTTGCCAAGGGCAAAACGCACACACTATACAACATTAAACCAACCAAGCAAACCATAGGATCTTTTCACAACACCAAAAACTTCACAAATCACAGCGTAACCCTAATGGAGGATGACATTATTTACCTCTTCTCCGATGGGTATGCCGATCAATTTGGTGGCCCCGAAGGGCGAAAGTTCAAATCGCCACAACTGCATAGGTTAATCCTTAATATTAGCCAACTCCCAATGATAGAACAACGTGAAATATTACTAAATACTTTTGAAAATTGGAAAGGTCAACTTAGTCAGATTGACGATGTAAGCTTTTTGGGGATAAAAATTTAAACCTAGTTTAAAAACGCCTATTAATAACCAATAGGTAATCAACCATCAACAAGAACATAAGGAAAAAATCAGCATCTTGCCAACCCACAGCATTTAGCACAATGGTAATAATCATAACTACCATAACAATAACCCTGTAGAAATAAACCGACGATCTTTTATTCTTACGCTGTTGGAAAGTGGATACTAAGCGAAAAACCAGAAAAGGGGCAAAAGCCAAATAAAACAATACGGTACCTGCAACATAGGCAACCAAACGAACCAAGCCAGTTAAAACTACCAGCCCTGCTGTAAATTCAATAACTTTCCGCTCCGAAATCTTTTTCTTTTCCATAACCCTTTATTAATGGGTCACAAAATTATACCGAATATCCCGAACAAACTAGTAAATAATAAAGTTGAGTATTTTATTTTTGGGTTAATCAAAATTACTCTATATTTGCATCGGTGAATAACCACACATCCCTTGCAAAAGGTTTGTTTATAAAGAAGAGCGGAGAGAACAGGCTCAATGA
>CAZTFJ010000077.1:0-9483 GCA_964612255.1 uncultured Rikenellaceae bacterium
GCTTAAAAAGAAAAATTGCCAACGCTTCGCAGAAACAAAAAACCGACCCAATAGTTTACCTTGGGGTTACAACCTCTTCAATTGTAGCCGGAGCCATTGAAACCCGCGATGCAATTAATCGTTACGTTACCGACTATGATGGAAAAATTGAGGTTATTGAGGTGGGTAGCCTTGGGCTTTGCTCTTTGGAGCCCATTATGGATATCCAACTCCCAGGAAAGTGTAGGGTATCGTTCCAAAAAGTTTCGCCCGATCTGGTTCCCCATATTCTCGATGGGGTATTAAACAATTACGTACCTATGGAGAATGTGCTTGCACAGCACAAAAATCCAATACATCAGCCCTGGACAAATGTTCCATTTTTCGAGGATCTACCTTTCTTTAAAAATCAACACCGAAACCTTTTAGCTAATTGCGGATTTATTAGCAACCAAAGCATTGCTGATGCCTTAGTATTTGGACGATACAAAACCTTTGCAAAAACACTTCGCACAAGTACCCATATGGATATATGTGAACTAATAGAGCAAAGTGAACTGCGAGGACGCGGGGGTGGAGGCTACTCTACTGGCGAAAAGTGGCGTACAGCACTTGAAACAGCAGCAAATCAGAAATATTTTATCTGCAATGCCGATGAGAGCGACCCAGGTACTTTTATGGATAGAGTATTTATTGAGAGCGACCCACA
The DNA here is from genome assembly GCA_964612255.1 of uncultured Rikenellaceae bacterium. Classification (GTDB taxonomy): domain Bacteria; phylum Bacteroidota; class Bacteroidia; order Bacteroidales; family Tenuifilaceae; genus Perlabentimonas. The sequence continues at coordinate 689 of CAZTFJ010000077.1, forward strand.
TCTTATCATCTAAGGAGTTGCACTATCGGCTTATGCTATTGGAGCTAGCAAAGCATACATTTACACCCGGAAACGCTACGAATTCACTGTGGAGTGCCTTGAAAAAGCCATACACGAGGCATACCAAGCCGGACTGCTTGGTTATAACATTCTCGATAGCGGATATAGCTTAGACATATCGATAAAAAAAGGGCCTGGCGCCTACGTTTGTGGTGAGGAAACAGCCCTAATTCAAAGCCTTGAGGGTAAAAGGGGTATGCCTACAATTAAACCTCCCTACCCTGCCACCAAAGGGTTACACGGCAAACCAACCGTAGTAAACAATATTGAAACTATTGCTAACATCCCCCTAATTGTGGCCAATGGGCCTGAATGGTATAAGGCAATTGGATATATAAAATCTAAAGGGACCAAACTGTTTTCGGTATCGGGTAAGGTAAACCAAACCTGCCTAGTAGAGGTGCCAATGGGAACACCCGTAGCCAAAATAGTTGAGCTAGCTGGCGGTGTAAAAACCGAAAAAAAATTAAAAGCAGTTCATATCGGAGGGCTATCGGGCGGAATGGTTACCCCAAACGAACTGGATACGCCCATAGATTTTGAACCGCTTAGGCAAATTGATGTTTCGATGGGCTCAGGTGGAATTGTGGTTTACGACAATTCCATTTGTATTGTTGATATAGTTAAATACTACATGCAGTTTGCACAGAAAGAGAGCTGTGGAAAATGTATTCCTTGTCGTGAAGGCTCACAGCGAATGTGCGCAATTCTCGATAGCATAACAAAACGCCCAAAAAATGATGACCAACACAGCACGCTTGAGCGTTTTAAAGGCGTTATCCAGCTCGAAAGGCTTGCCGAGGTTATGCGCGACACCTCGCTTTGCGGCTTGGGACAAACGGCTCCTAACCCGGTGCTATCGGCTCTAAAAAAATTCCGGACAGAGTTTGAGGAGCACATATTCGATAGGAAATGTAAGGCTAACATATGCCACAGCTTACGAACATATTCTATTGATATAGAACGGTGTACCGGCTGTGCAGTGTGCGCAAAAAAGTGCCCTACTAATGCTATTATTGGCACTCCTCGCTCGCCCTATTTTGTAGTTGAGGAAAAATGCATTGGCTGCGGAATTTGCGAAGATGTTTGCAAATTTTCAGCTGTTTTATACAAGTAATATGAATCCAGAAAAAAGCGTTCTACTAATATTTACCTAATGGAAATAGAAGTAAACAGTAAAAACATTAAAGCCCATAAAGGGGAAACTATTCTTGAGGCTCTTACACGGAATGGTATTAAAGTTCCTACACTCTGCAATACCAAAGGGCTTTCTCCAACCGGAGCTTGCCGCATTTGCGCGGTGGAAGTTGAGGGTTTCAAAAACCTAGTTACTGCCTGTTCGTACCCAGTTGAGCAGGGTATGAAAATAAAAACCCACTCTCCTAGAGTACTCCGCGCACGCAAAGTACTTGTTGAACTGCTTCTTAGTAGTCACCCCGACGATTGCTTATACTGCGAACGCAACGGCAACTGCGAGCTGCAAGATTTAGCCGTTGAGCTCAACATTCGCGAGCGCCGAATACCTGCCCGTAAGCTAAGGCATAGACTTGATCTTTCGAGCCCAAGCATTGTGCGCGACCCATCTAAATGCATTCTTTGCGGACGTTGCGTTAGAATTTGCGACGAGATTCAATCGGTTGCTACCCTAAATCATATTAACCGAGGGAAGCACACCAAAATTGGTACAGCCATGAATCTCGACCTCAACTCATCGAGCTGCATTGCCTGCGGACAGTGCATATTAGGCTGTCCAACAGGAGCCCTACACGAGCATTCTCGCGTTAACGATTTGCTTGATATACTTAACACAAAGGAGAAAAAAGTTGCCATACAAATTGGCCCAGCTGTTTCGGTAGCCATTGCGCAAGAATTTAATTTAAAGCCTAGCAAAGATTTTGACGGAATTCTATTTGCAATCCTCAAAACTATGGGCTTTAATTATGTATTCGACACTTCATTTGCTGCAGATCTACATATACTTGAAACAGCACAACTGATAAAAACCAGGCTGGACAATAAAGAAAAGCTGCCGTTAATATCGAGTTGTTGCCCAGCTTGGATAAAATTTGCAGAGCAGTTTTACCCAAATCTTCTACCTCTTATCTCACCCAACAAATCGCCTCAGCAAATGATGGGTGCGCTAATAAAAAGTTACTTTGCCAAAACGCAGCAATTGGCTCCTAGCCAGCTATACTCAATAGCAGTAATGCCCTGCGTAGCAAAAAAGTTCGAAGCCCAACGTCCCGAGATGAGTACCCGTGGTGTTGCCGATGTTGATCTTGTGGTAACAACCCGCGAACTCATTAAGCTTATCAACCTATTTGGTATTGATGTTCAAAGCATTGAGCCACAAAAAGCCGATTGGCCTTTTGGTAATCGAAGTTCGTCAGGAAAACTTTTTGCCAACTCGGGAGGAACAACCGAAGGGATAATCAGAACGCTTCACAATATCATTACAGGCAAAGATATTGATCAGGTTAAATTTACAGAGTTGCGCACCTCCAATAGCATTAAGGAGTTCTCACAAAAAATTGGCAAAACCAGCTTCAAAGTCACATCAGTAAATGGCTTGTCCGAAGTGCGCCAGCTACTCCAATCGATTGAAGAAGGTAACTGCAATTCTCACTACATCGAAATAATGGCTTGCCCCAGCGGATGCATTAACGGAGGAGGGCAACCCTTTAAGGGCGATGAGAGCTATGGAAAATCCCGTGCTAAATCAATATATAATATCGAAGAGCAAGAACAGCTAAAATACGCACACAACAACCCTCTGGTAAAGGAACTTTACAGTAACTATATTAACCAAACCGATAGGGATAAGCTAAAAAAGTTATTACAAGTTGAATACAGCAAAAGGGAGGTAATGATTTAATTTGAAGCAAAAAAGGTTTTAATCAATATGGCAACAGCCAACGAGCACAAACAACTTGTTTACACCGTTAAGGAGCTTTGCAGGATGTGTTACACCTGCGTAAGGGAATGCCCTGCCAAAGCCATTAGAATTTCCAACGGGCAAGCCGAAGTTATCCCCGAACGATGCATTGGCTGTGGCAACTGCATTAAGGTTTGTAGTCAAGATGCCAAGGTTTTTTTGCAAACCCGCCTCGATGTTAAATCGCTACTCAACTCTAGTGCTAAAGTAGCCGCCATTGTAGCACCCAGTTTCCCAGCCGAGTTTCCCGAAATATCTGAAGCAAAACAATTTGTGGGAATGCTTAAATCGTTAGGATTCGAGTACGTTTTTGAGGTAGGTTTCGGAGCCGATTTGGTAGCCATACAGTATCAAAATTTTTTAGACAATAACAGCAGCGGGTACATTTCGTCCGATTGCCCTGCCATTGTTAACTACATTCGGTTTTATCATCCCCAGCTTATCAACAACTTAATACCTATTGTTTCGCCAATGGTGGCTATGGCCAGAGTGGTTAAGCAAATGCATCCTGAGGCCAAAATTGTTTTTATTGGCCCTTGCATTGCAAAAAAAGATGAATCGTCTGAAATTGACATTGGGTTAACCTTTAGGGAACTTAGGGCAATGTTTAACAACCACGCCATAACACCATTAGCAGCAGAACCTGCATATTTTGATGAACCAACTGCTGGCAAGGGTGCCATTTTCCCAATTAGCCGAGGCCTTACACAAACCATTAGCATTAGCGACGATATGCTTAAAGGCGAGGTTATTAACGCCGATGGTCGCAAGGGTTTTCAGGATGCCATAAAAGAATTTGAAGAAGGACATTTGAGCAACCACTACCTTGAGTTGCTTTGTTGCGAAGGATGTATAATGGGGCCAGGAATGAGCCCCAACGGCAAACGTTTCCAACGACGTAAATACGTTACCGACTATGTAAGGCCTAAGCTTACCCCCCAACAGCAAAACAAATGGCTTGAGCACATCAAGCAATACCAATCAATAGATTTATCTAACTCTTTTACTCCCTGCGATCAGCGCTTGCCACTCCCAGCCGAAGATGAGATAAACCGCGTGCTTGCCTCGCTTGGGAAATTTACACCGCGCGATCACCTAAACTGCGGAACATGCGGTTACGAAACATGCTTAGAGCATGCCATTGCCATTGTTGAGGGGTTGGCCGAAGTTGAAATGTGCCTCCCCTACACCATTGAGGAGCTGCACGAGTCGATAGAAGACCTGGCCATTACCAATAAAAAGTTGGCACAAGTGCAGCAAGCCCTAAAGCACTCAGAAAAATTAGCTCACATGGGGCAGCTATCGGCTGGTATTGCCCACGAGCTGAATAACCCACTGGGCATAATTCTAATGTACAGCGGTATACTCCTCGATGAGATAGATACATCAAATAATCTTCATAACGATTTAAGCCTTATTTCGACCCAAGCAAAACGCTGCAAAAAAATTGTGGGGGGGTTGCTAAACTTTGCTCGTAAAAACCAGATAAAAGTAGAGCAGCTCGAGGTTAATAAGATTGTGGAAGACAGCCTGCTATCGGTTATTGTACCTAACAATGTAAAAACCAGCATAAAAAGTAGTAAGGATTCAATATTAGCTATGCTCGACCATGAGCAGATGATTCAGATGCTATCGAACCTAATAAAAAACGCAGTTGAGGCAATGCCCCACGGCGGTAAGTTAGAGATTGAATTAAAAGAAAATAAGCACGATATATCACTGGCAATTAAAGATTCAGGCATTGGAATACCCACTGAAAATAGAGAAGATTTATTCACCCCTTTTTTCACTACAAAAGGTATTGGCAAAGGCACTGGACTAGGGCTTGCCACAGTTTATGGAATTGTAAAAATGCATAAGGGTAAAATTGATGTGGAATCGAATACCGACCATAGCCAAGGGCCAACAGGAACAACATTCACAATTACTTTACCCAAAGAGTTAACCCCCGATTTTTAGAAAAAAGCATAAATCGATAAAGAAGCGCAACATTATGAAAAATCAAAAAACCATATTTCTAGTTGACGATGACGCAGATTACATCTTTCAGACAAAAATACAGCTAGAACGATTTGGATTTGAAGTTCTGGTTGCCGACAGCCAAAAAGAAGCAGAAAACCTTATGTCGATGTTTAAGCCAGACTTGGCCATTTTTGACCTAATGCTTGAGAATGAGGACAGCGGCTTTGTGCTTTGTTATAAGATGAAGAATAGGTACCCCGATGTACCAATAATACTGGCAACTGCTGTTTCGTCCGAAACAGGATTCTCATTCGGCATTGGCTCCGAGGATGAGCGAAAGTGGATAAAGGCCGACCTTTACCTCGAGAAGGGCATTAGGCCAGAGCAGCTACAAAGCGAAATCAACAAACTCCTTAAGCTATAATATGGAAGCACTTAGCGTACTTGTGGTTGACGATGAGGCAGGAATTCGTTCGGGTGTTACCCGAATTTTACAACGCTACACCGTGAGCTTTCCGTTCATGGATAACGAGATTGAATACCAAGTTTCCGAAGCATCAACAGGCGAGCAAGCTATAGAGATACTAAAACAGCATCCACCCGATATTGTGCTGCTCGACAACAAGCTGCCCGGCATACATGGGGTTGAAGTGCTCGAGTTTATCAATAGGCATCAGCTTCAATCGCTGGTTATAATGATTACATCCTACGCATCGCTCGATTTAGCCGTTAAAGCAACTAACGTTGGCGCCTACGACTTTGTTCCCAAACCCTTTACGCCCCAAGAGCTTAAAGCATCAATGGAAAATGCAACCAAGCATCTTTTCCTACGCCGAATGACCAACAAGCTGCGTAAAGAGGGCAAACAGGTTCGCTTTCAATTCCTTACCCTGCTATCGCATGAGCTAAAAACACCCATTAACGTGGTAGAAGGCTACCTTAGGCTTATGCAAGAACGCCAAGCAGGCGAAAGCATTGAGAGCTACGACCAGATGATAAACCAATCGCTGGCTCGCCTTAAATCGATGCGCTCACTAATTATGGATTTGCTTGACCTTACCCGAATCGAGTCGGGTAGCGTAAAACGCTCGCAACGCGAAATTGATATCACCCTAATTGCCCAATCGGCTATAAACACCATTATGCCGCTGGCTATACAGCAAGATGTGGAATTGCAACTCAAAGCCCCCGAATCGTTACCCTACATTGCCGATTCGGAAGAGATGGAAATAATTCTCAACAACCTAATTTCTAACGCAGTAAAATACAACAAGCCCAACGGTAAGGTAATGTGTACAATTTTTCAAACAGCTAGTGAAGTACAAATTGACATTACCGACACGGGCATTGGCATTGCAAAAGAAGATATACCCAAGCTTTTTAAGGAATTTTCGAGAATAAAAAATTCGCAAACCCGGAAAGTAAGCGGCAGCGGACTTGGCTTAAGCATTGTAAAGCGAATTGTTGATTTATACAAAGGGCAAATAACAGTTGATACTGAAATCGATAAAGGCACAACTTTTACCATAACCCTACCCATTACAAAAGATGCAACTGCCGAAAGTTAGTTTGATTTGTTGCAACCTAACCCAAGTTATTGTTACGGTTTTAAAACATTTGCTCCAAATTATATACTTTTGCAAAATAAACTGAGCATTTTTATAACTAATATAAACCCTATGAACCTACCCGAAAGAACTGTAGAGCGCTTAAGCGAGTATCGCCGAACGCTTCTCGAATGCTTTGCTAAAGGTAAAACCCATATCTACGCGCATGAAATGGCCGGGTTGCATAATATTACCGCCGTTCAGGTAAGACGCGACCTTATGCTTATTGGCTACTCAAGCATTAAAAAAAGGGGATACGATGTGCAGGAGCTTATAAATGTTATAGGGAAGATAATTGACCACCCTAAAGGGTTAAATGTGGCCGTAGTTGGTATGGGAAACTTAGGCCGAGCCGTTACCACTTATTTTACAGGCAAAAGAGCCAAACTAAACGTAGTAGCCACTTTTGATATTGATGAAAACAAGGCCAACCGCGTAATTTCTGGGGTTAAGTGTTACCATATTCGAGATTTCGATTCGGTAATAAAAGCCAACAACATAACCATTGCCATAATAACCTCGCCCCCCGATACGGCTGTTGCCACTACCGAGATGCTTATAAAATCGGGTATTAAAGGCATATTAAACTTCACCACAACTCCACTTACCGTTCCCGATGATGTGTTTTTGGAGGAATACGATATGATTACCTCAATGGAAAAGGTAGCGTATTTTGTAAAAGCTTTTGACAACAAATAAATATCAATCTCTTCTCAATTCTTATTTTCAACAATGACACGTAAAGTATTTACTCTCCTTTGCTTGCTTTTAGCATTTATGCCTGATTATGCCCATTCGCAAGATAAAAAGTTCTTGCTATCAGGCAGTATGGGCTTTTCTGTTAATAATAATTACTATCTCAGCGGGATTGAAACAACTGGTAGTTACTCTATATTTACGATAAACAACAATATTACTTTTGGTTACTTCCTGTCAGATAATTCGATGATTGGGGGATCCATAAATTATGAATTTACCAAGAGTAAAAACCCAAACTATATCTTTGTGAACAGCAATTCAACCAGCCTAACCATATCGCCATTATATCGTAACTACTTTACAACAAACCTATTTCTTCAGTTGCAGGCAAATGTTGGTATAACCATTTTTAATGCTACTGATAGTGAATTTGGCGCTAACAAAAGGGGAACCCTTTTTGGCTTGGGATTAGGAATTGGCTATTCGTTAAAGCTAGGCGAAAACATTGATGTTGAGCCAAAATTATTATACCAAGCAAATCGCTATAATGAAAGCTACAATAACTCGATTGATGAGCTAAGGCTTCTGGTAGTTACCGAAATTGGCTTTACATACAGGTTTTAGCGATTAAGAACGCTTAAAAGCTCATTTTTTAAAGCTAAAAACTTTTGCGTTGATAGATCTCTACTGGTAATTGAATCGGCAATGGTTTGCTGAAGTTCAACAGCTATTGGCACATGGTTAAATACCACTATATTGTGCCCAAGCAAAAGCGCCTCATCCACATCATGGGTAACAAACAGCACAGAGCGCTTATCGGCTTTCCAAATTCGGGCAAAGGCTTTAATCAGGGTTAGCTTAAGCTTCACATCTAACCCTTTTAGCGGCTCATCCATTAGTATTAAATCCGATGGGTAGGCAAAAGCTCGTGCAATAGATACCCGCTGCCGCATCCCGCCGCTTAGCTGTGAGGGGTAATAGTTCTCAAACCCGTTTAGCTCTACCAGATCGATAAATTTTCTGGCAACTTGGCGGCGATTTGGTTCATCGTAGGCATTAGCTAAAACTAGTTCGATATTCTGCTGTACGGTTCGCCATGGCAACAATCGAGGTTCCTGAAATATATACGAAATCGATTTTTTGTCAATCCCCAGCACATGGCCGCTTTGAGGTTTTTGCAACCCACCAATAATATTTAGCAGAGTAGTTTTTCCGCATCCCGAAGGCCCTAGAATACACGATATTGTTCCCTCGGCAAACTCAAAAGTAAAGTTATTGAAGAGCGTTAGCTCATCAAAATGCATATTAAGGTTATTTATTGCTATGCTCATACTATTTCCAAACTACTATACGTTTCTCACTCCACCTAATTACCTTCTCGAAAAGGTAGCTAATTACCACCGCAATTATGGTCCACGCTATTACGGCATCGACTTTTAAAAATGTTTGAGCCGACTGCATTACTGTTCCAATACCATATTGTGGCTGGCTTAGCACCTCGCCAATAATAATTGCTCGCCATCCAATGCCCA
>CAZTFJ010000078.1:0-9134 GCA_964612255.1 uncultured Rikenellaceae bacterium
GATTGACCGTGGCCCTGAAAGTGCTCAACTTGTTGATTATATTATCGATTTGCAGGCAAAGGGTTTCAAAATTAGTTCAATCCGCGGAAATCACGAACAGATGTTTATAGATGCACTGTACGATGAATATGGGTTTAAAAACTGGATGTTGAACGGGGGCGATTCAACAATTTTGAGTTACATGAGGCTGTTTGGCCAGTCGTTTAGTTTTCCTAATGATTTGCCTGAAAGCCATTTATCGTTTTTTAGCAACTTGCCTTATTACTATATATACAATAGATTTGTATTGGTTCATGGAGGTATTAATTGCAATATAAGCAATCCGTTTGAAGATACTTTTGCATTGCTTTGGAGTCGTATGGAAAGTTTGCCCCATGGCTTTATGCCCGATAAAACTTTTGTGTTTGGTCATACCCCAACCCCTTTAGAAAAAATAAAATCTGCTGTAAAATTGCATCAACATCGATTAATTCCATTGGATGCTGGTTGTGTTTATGCAGATACTCGCTCTGATCTTGGATATCTGGTGGCGCTAGATTTAGATTTTTTAGAATTGCATTGGGTTTATAATATGGGATGAGGCAGGGATTATACTGTTGGCTTGTTTTCAACTATAATGGGTCATTAGGGTATCAGCAGAATTCAATACATAACCTTTTGGAGTAAAATTCAAGTAAATCAGATTTGCTGTTTAAATCTTATTACCTTAGTACATTATTCGCAAATGTTTCCTTATTTTTTGAACTTGTTTCTTAACCCTATTAACCGATGCAAAAAAAACAATGCAAGCTTGGAGTCAAGTATTCCTATGCCTACTTACTAATTGGATTTGTTTTTCTTTTCTTTTTAAACGGAAGATGGATTTTACCTATCGCTTCGTTTGTTGCCCCTCTTTTTTTAATCCGATTCTTACGATGTCAAAAGCCGATGATTGGATTTCTGCTTATTGTGCTCGCTGGTTGGATATCGAACATATTTATTTGGGAGAGTATGATGCCCGTGTCGGGACCTTTCTACTACGTGCTGGCGTTTATGATGAGCCTAATAACTTCCTTAATATACTTGATTGACCGAGTATACTCCCGCCATTTCAAGGGTTTTATATCTACCCTTGTGTTTCCGTCGGCCTATGTAATTATGGAGTTTATAACCATATTAACCAATCCCTCGGGTTCGTATGGTACTTTGGCGCATACCCAATCCTCGTTACCTTTGCTGCAAATACTATCCCTTACAGGAGTTTGGGGGCTTGTGTTCCTAATCACATGGACAGCCTCAGTGATTAATTGGCTTTGGGATAATTCTTTTGAGCGGAAAAAACTAAATATTGTCTTGCTGGCTTATGGTGTTCCAGTTTTTATTGTCTTACTATTTGGACAGATTCGAGTTCACTCCAACACCAATGGTGAAACGGTAAGAGTTGCATCTGTAAATATTAGCAAAGACGCATTGCAAAACCGACATAATGCTAATATTGATAGTATTACAAGTGAATCAAACAGTAATTTTTTAACACAGTGCCAAATTGCAGCAAATTCGGGTGCCAAAATTGTATTTGGAATAGAAACAGTAATTAGATTACCAAAAAATCGCGAAGCTGAGTTTATTGAGAAAGCCAAATTAACGGCTCAAAGCAATAATATTTATTTAGGACTTCCGATGGAGGTAATACCCGAAGGTTTTCCAAAAGTACGTCCAGAGAATAAAATCACCTGGATTTCGCCCCAAGGGCAAATTTTATTTTCATATTACAAGGCTAAGCCAACACCCGGAGAGGGTAATTATGGCGATGGGATAATAAAGTACTTCGATTCTCCCTACGGAAGGATAAGTTCTACCATATGTTTTGATATGGATTTTCCCAATTTGATTAATCAAGTTGCTGATATGGGAATTGATATTATGCTAGTTCCGGGTAACGACTGGGAAGAAATAACTCCCTACCATACCTTTGTTGCCTCGGCAAGAGCCATTGAACACGGGTTTAATTTGGTTAGGGCTGCATCGCGAGGGCTATCTGCCTCATTTAGCTATAAAGGGCAAGTGTTATCCTCCTTGGATTACTTCAAAACCAATGAGCTTATCCTTTATTCCGATATTCCCACAAGAGGGCATCGGACGGTATATTCAATTCTTGGCGATTACTTTGCTTGGTTGTGTATTCTTTTCTTTGTAATAATTAGCGTAATACTCTTTGGTAGAAAAGGAGCGCTTGGAAATAATCTCAAGAGTTTTCCCATATTTATCTTGCTAACTATAGTCTCTATTCCTTATTCATGTAACTCTGGAAGCACCCAATTATCGGACAAGCAGATTGTTATTGATTATTTTGCTGGGCTCAATTCAAATGACTTTAAGGGCATTAAGGAGTACCTTTCTGATAGTATTGTAACCCTAGAGGGCGATTACGTTGTGAACCAAAGTATTGATGACTATTACACCAATTTTCAGTGGGATTCAGTTTTTACACCTCGTTATCAGCTAGTCGATTTGCAGCAAACAGAGAATCGGTTTATTGCAACTGTTAACAAATCGTGCAAAAGAATTAATTTTCTGCATGATACACCTATATCGTACAAGGTAGAGGTATTTCTCGACAGTGGAAAAATATTTAAATTGCAGACAAATAATTACCTCGTATTTGACTTTGAAAAATGGCAAACCAGGAGAGACTCGCTAACCAAATGGATTGAAATGAATCATCCCCAATTATCGGGTTTTGTAACCAATATGACAAAAGAGGGCGCTGAAAAATACTTGAAATCCATTGAGTTGTACAAAAAAAATCATTAAAAAACTAAAGTTTCAACTAGAATTACTGTGATATGAGATCAATAGAAAATCATTTTCAAACTTTTACAATGCTTGCAATTGTTAGTCTTATGGTTATGGCGAGCAGTGGTTGTAGCACTTCTGAAAAGAAGGATTATCAGAACTTCCAAACCCTTTTAGATAAGGGACTATCTGAAAGTATTCCCGGTATATTAGCAAGTGTTTATGCCCCAGATCAGAAGGTGGAGTGGAGTGGAGCATCTGGTTACAACGATGTTAATGCTAGAACCGAGTTAAAACCCCATAATGTGTTTCGTATAGCTAGCGTTACTAAAACGTTTGTTGCAGCATCCATTCTTAGATTGTGGGAGGATGGATTACTTGGTTTGGATGATCCCATATCGATGCATATCTCCGAGCTTCATGCTAACATATTAAAAACTGACGGGTACGATGCCCATAAAATAACCATTCGCCAATTGCTTATGCATTCGGCAGGGCTTGCAGAGCACACTCAATCGCCCAAATATGAGATAGATTTTTTAAAGAAGCGCCATATTTGGTCGCGAACAGAGCAGGTGCGTGATCTTGTTGAGTATACTGAACCTGTAGGTAAGCCTGGTTGTCAGTTTAGCTATTCCGATACAGGGTATATTCTGCTTGGCGAGATAGTTGAGAAGATTACCAATAAGTCTATGGGCGATGCTATTCGTGATCTGTTACAATTCGATAAGTTAGGCATGTCAAATACCTATATGGAGGACTTTGAAGGTGATTTTTCGGGAAATCGTATTCACCAATACTTTGATGGGGTTGATACATATAACTTTCACCCTTCACTCGATTACTTTGGTGGAGGTGGGCTACTATCAACCACATCCGATTTATGTCGATTTTTTTATAGCCTATTTAACCATAGCGTTTTTCGTAATCAGGCAACATTACAGACCATGCTTAGCTCTGTTGAGTATAAAACAGAACCTACAATGGATTATCGAATGGGTATTTGGCAAATAGAGATTAATGGCCATAAGGCATTTACCCATTCGGGTTTTTGGGGAACCTATGTAGCGTTCGTTCCCAATCTAAACGCATCGTTTGCCGTAAATTACAGCCAGCGATCAAGTACTTATGGCTCAGCATCTATCCTTCCTAATCTAATCGAAGAATTCACAGAGACACAGAAAGAGCAGTTGGCTAAGTAAAGCCTTTTTACACAACACAACCTTTTTATACATCCCATTTATTCATTAATAATAGCCATTCGCAAACAGGTAGGTTTTTAATAGGTAATCTAATGCAGCTCTATCCGAACTAATCCCTTTTCCCAATTCCATTAATAAGGCCAATCGCTATATCAAATAGTAAAAAATCAGCATATGTTAATTTGGCCAAAGAGTGCTGCAGGTAGCTAGTTAGAGGCAACGTTTATTATTAGTTGTGAACAATATTTTTTTAATTAATCTGCTAGTTTTTTATTGAGATTTACTACTTTTAAAAACTAAACTCTACAATAGGGCATATGATTTTAATTAGTAATTATTTTAGGTCAGTAAAATTAGCAAGCAATAAAACCCTTTTATTAGTATTGTTGTTGCCTTTACTGTATAGCTCATGTAAAGAAGGCCTTATTAGTAAAAATTTTGATGAGGGTTACATTGAGTATAGCATTGTTTATGACGATTCAATTCTTGCTCCTAAATTTAATCCTAGTATGAGGCCCGATAAGATGGTCATAAAGTTTAAAAACAACAATACAATAAACAAGATCGAGGGGTTGTCTGGTGCATTTTCGTTTGCCTTTATTCAAAATAAGGAAGATCAGAATTCCTATTTGCTTATGAAACTGCTTAACAAAAAATTATATTATAAAGAGCCTCTTTTGCCCAATACCTACCCTTTTGTTTACCGCGAGATGCCTGCTATATCCATAACAAAAACCAATAAAACAGAAAAGGTTCTGGGGTATCAATGTAAGGTTGCCGTGGCAACTTTTGCTGATACGCTGCACAAGCCATTTAATGTTTACTATACAAACGAGATTAATATTGCTAACCCCAATGCTAATACTCCCTTTGAGGAAATTGATGGAGTAATGATAAAATTCACGTCTATTATGTTTGGTCATAAAATGATTATTCAGGCCAACTCAATTCGAAAATCTAAAGTATCAAACGAAGAGTTTCAAATTCCAACAGAATATGAGCAAATAGATATGGATGTGGTAAAAGATGTAATTGAATTGCTTAAGTAGTTCCCTCAATTCATTTTTCGTATAATCAGAATTATTCCCTTACTTTGTAAGGGTTTTTTCGTAATATCTATCATACAAATTACTATGGCAAAAAAGAGTGGTAATGGAGTAAAAAGTAACGATAATAAAAAGAATAATCTGCTTCATGATGAGCGGGTTAGGTTTACCATCGGTTTTTTTACTATACTTTTTGCTTTGTACCTAGCCATTGCATTTATATCATACCTTTTCAAGTGGCAGGTCGATCAGAGTTTCGAGTGGCAATCGATTTTCTCAAGTTCATCTGTTAGGGTCGATAACTGGGCCGGAAAGGTTGGTGCCTCATTTGCCTCGCAGTTCCTTAAGCGTTGGTTTGGGCTATCGTCGTTTGTAGTACCATTTCTTATTGCCATTGCAGGCTTTAGGTTGCTGAAAATCCGATTGCTACCTCTGCGTAAAACTTTTTACCGCGGTTTAGTCGGTATGCTTATAGCTTCGCTGATATTAGGTTTCCTTTTTGAAAGCACTGGAGGATACCTTGGGAGTGGCCTAGGTGGTGCCCATGGGCTATTTGTTACCCAATGGCTTAACGCATTTATAGGAAAAGCAGGAACGGCTTTCCTTCTACTCGTAGCTTCGGTTTCGTATCTGTTTTTTGTGAGCGATAGGTTTGTACTCTTTGCAAAAAAGACCTTCCATCAGGCAATTGAGGTTTTTCGCGCTATGCCTAAACCCATTCCTGCTGATGAACCAGTAAATCCTAGTTTTAAGGATATAGAGCCAGAGTCTCCCACTGTTGCTCCAAGTTTTGAAGAACAACCAACCCATTTGGAACCAGAAAGTAAGCCTTTAGCTGAAGATATTAATATTGATGCTGAAACAACAGAAATAAGCTCTCCAGAAACCAATATCGAGGATAATATTAAGTCGCATACCGAAACTAAGAAAATTGAGTCGGAGGATGGTGATGTTGAAATTGAAGTGCATAGGATTACCGAAGAGGAGGGCACTGTGAAAACCGACGAAGAACAAGATTTTTATGATCCTACTCTCGATTTATCTAACTATCAGCGTCCACCTCTGGAGCTGTTAGAGGATTATAAAAACCGACAAGTTCCCGTATCGGACGAGGAACTCCTTAACAATAAGAATAAGATTGTAGAAACCTTGGGTAATTATAACATCCAAATTGCCCGCATACTTGCCACGGTAGGTCCTACTGTTACGCTTTACGAAATTGTACCTGCACCTGGGGTTCGAATTAGCAAAATAAAAAATCTAGAAGATGATATTGCCTTAAGTCTTGCTGCACTCGGTATTCGAATAATTGCCCCAATTCCCGGCAGGGGTACAATTGGTATTGAAGTTCCTAACCAGCGCCCCGAAGTGGTATCGATGTATTCCATTCTTCGATCGGCCAAGTTTCAGGAGAATAAGCACGATTTGGCAATTGCTCTGGGAAAAACCATATCGAACGAAACCTTTGTGGTTGATCTCACCAAAATGCCTCACCTTCTTGTTGCTGGTGCAACTGGTCAGGGCAAATCGGTTGGACTAAATGCTATTATAACCTCGTTACTTTACAAAAAGCACCCCGCGCAGCTTAAGTTTGTACTTATCGACCCCAAAAAGGTAGAGCTAACGCTTTACAACAAGCTGGAGCGTCATTTCCTTGCCAAACTCCCCGATAGCGAGGAGGCAATTATAACCGATACGCAAAAGGTTATTAATACCTTGAATTCTCTTTGCATTGAGATGGATTCTCGATACGATTTGCTTAAAGCGGCGCATGTGCGAACAGTTAAGGAGTATAACGAGAAATTTGTAGCACGCCGATTAAATCCGAATAAAGGGCATAAGTACCTGCCATACATTGTGGTTATTATCGATGAGTTTGCTGACCTAATTATGACCGCTGGGCGCGAAATAGAGGGGCCAATTCAGCGGCTTGCCCAGCTTGCCCGTGCGGTTGGAATCCATCTTATTATTGCCACGCAACGGCCAACCACTAATATTATTACGGGTGTAATTAAGGCAAACTTCCCAGCTCGCATAGCCTTTAGGGTAACATCTATGATCGATTCGCGTACTATCCTCGATTCGCCAGGAGCAAACCAGCTTATTGGAAAGGGCGATATGCTTATGTCAACCGGAAATGAAATGATTCGCATTCAGTGCGCATTTGTTGATACGCCAGAGGTGGAACGTGTTACCGACTTTATTGGGAACCAAAGAGGGTACGCTTCGGCATTTATGCTTCCAGAGTATACCGGAGAATCGTCGGAAGATAGCCTTGAAGTTGATTTGGCTAAGCGCGACGACCTATTCGAAGATGCTGCCCGTCTGTTAGTTGCAAACCAGCAAGGTTCAACTTCGCTTATTCAGCGAAAATTTTCTATCGGATATAACCGTGCTGGCAGGATTATTGACCAGTTAGAGGCGGCAGGTATAGTTGGTCCATTTGAGGGTAGCAAAGCACGACAAGTACTAATTCAAGACGAGTTGTCGCTCGAACATATTTTTAAGGGACTAAACGAACCAAGAGTTAGTGAATAAGTAGTAATTTAAATTTTTTATAGATGAGAAGAATTCTTTATTCTGCTTTTTCAGCAGGTCTATTTTTAGCAACAACATTTTTAGCAATAGGGCAAACCGCTCCGCTTGGCAAAGATTTGGTTAAATCTTTTTCAGAAAAATTGCAGTCATACCAAACCATTGAGGCCAACTTTTCTTTTACCCTTGAAAATTTGCAGGAAGGTTTTTCCGATACCCATGAGGGCACTCTTGGAACTATGGGAGGGAAGTACTATTTAAACCTAATGGGAATGGAGGTTTATTACGATGGTTCTACCAAGTGGCAGTTTATTCCAGAGGCCAATGAGGTAACCATTTCGTTACCAACCTCGCTAGATGGTGGCTTTTTAGACAATCCAACCCAAATTTTTGGAGATTATGAGGAGGATTTTAAATCGAAATTTATTGGAGAAAAAGTGGAGAAAGGAATTTCGTATTATCAGGTGGATCTTTACCCTGAAGATTTGAACGAGCCTTACTCTCTTATAAGAATTACATTAAATAAGAAAAATCTAGATCCAGTATCAATAAAATATCAGGGTAAAGACGGAATTAACTACATTATTGATGTGAGTAAGTTCACACCCAACAAATCAATAAATGAGCAGGATTTTGTTTTTAACCCCCAAAAGCATAAGAATATTACCATTGTAGATTTAAGATAGTGTAAAGGAAAAATTGAAAGGAGGGATGTCCCTCCTTTTTTTTTGCTTAAAAATTTACCCTAATTAAGGCTAGCGTTTTGTTGTCGGTTTCTCTAATAATAGAGATTCTTTGCGATGTGCTATCGCACGCTTCAACTTTATGAATGCACTTGTCGTTGCAAAAACCCTCGGATAGATAGTTCACATCAATTTTACTTATTATCCCCTTATTGTATTCATCTTCGCCTAGCGAGTTAATTGCCCACTCAATATACTTAGTGTTGTTAATGTGATTGTTAATGTCAATATCGCATATACCAACTGTATGCCTTACTGCGCGGATTTGCTCTGCAGGCTTAGTATCAATTTTTGGGGCGTTGTAGTTGGTTGCCCTCATGCTATCGCAAATTGGCATTCGCTCTTTAAAGGCATCGGGGCGTCGAGGACGGTGACTGTCAGCATCAATAATTAGCCAGCTCGATGTTGCTTTTACCAATGTTTTTCCCTGGATATTTGTAATTACAAAATCACGCAAAGCGAAAGGGCCATCGGTGCCACTAGGCCAGGTGTATAGCACAAAATTCTCTGTCCATTTTGGTAGAGCGTCTATTTCAACATGAATTCTCGAAAGTACCCAAAAGGAATTATGCTCTTTTAAATCGTTAAAACCAAAACCAAACACTGATGCATGTTCCCAGGCAATTTCCTGAAAGAAAGAAAATAGTGAGGGTATGGCTAGCTGCCCATTTAGGTCGGAATGGTATGAGTTTACTTGGTACTCCCTTTTAAACTTATTGGTGATATCTATTTTGCCCATTATTTTGCCTGTAAAAAAGGTTTAAGTAAAAACTCTAGCCCGTTAAGCTTAATTTCATAAATAGTATGCAGCAGCATACCCAATTTCCCTGGCG
>CAZTFJ010000078.1:9239-9470 GCA_964612255.1 uncultured Rikenellaceae bacterium
TATGGCATCTTGGTTTTAATAATATCTCTAATTATTTGGGGGTTCATACCCTGTGGGACAATATCTTCCATTATAAATTGAGTTTTTTTCGTAACTCTTTCTTTACCGAGCGTTGGCGTTTTTTCTCTATTCGCTTTTCTTGTGATAATTTGGTTGGCCTTGTTGGCTTTCGCTTTTTTCGAGGGATTAAAGCTTTTGTAATAAGTTCGTAAAACTTCTCAATGCATCGCA
>CAZTFJ010000079.1:0-9363 GCA_964612255.1 uncultured Rikenellaceae bacterium
ATACCAATTATGGCAGCTAAAATTTTAATGTATTCGGGGTTATTGGCATATCCTATTGTATTTGCAATGCCTGAAGAAAAAACATTTGCTAAAAGTATAAATAATGAACTACTGAATAAAAGAGATATAAATGCTGTTGAATAAGTTTGGTTAGATTCAGTCTCTTTTGAAGAAAATCTAAAAAAACCAGTTTCCATTCCGTAGGTGAGAAGCACAAGCAATACTGCTAAATAGGCATATAACTCTGTTACAATACCATACTCCTCTTGCAGAAATATTCTTGTATGTAATGGAACTAAAAGGTAGTTTAAAAGCCTTGGTACAACACTGCTTAGTCCATAAATAGCAGTATGTCCGGCAACCCGTTTAATGTAGTTCATTCTAATATTCTATACCCGATTTATTAAATAGTATATATCCGAAGTTTACAGTGAAATAGAAATTTTTTACCTCCTTAGGATAATAATGCATCGAAGCAGATAAGGGGCCTACAGGTGTATTATAAACTAAGCTTGCCGATCCCATTAAATATCTTTTGTCAAACTGTTTTCCGTACTCTGCTGTAAATGTTTCGCTATTCTTTAAAAATTCTTTATAAGGCTGGAATAAATACAACTCGGTTCGCAATGAAAAATCTGACGAAAACTTTAGTATGGGCAAAATTCCTATTCCAATATATTTATCGGCACGAAAATACTTAATAAATTGGGTTTTACTATGTGGTGTTGGTGTAAAACCTGGCGAACTTAGCATTGTTGATGAATAGTTTACAAAAAACGGACGATTGGAATAGGTTAAATCGTAATGAAAACCAACCGTAAACCTATTGTCTACAATATCAATATATCGTTGGCCCTTTAAACTGGCAGAGAACCATTCGTAGTACAAATAATCATCAGATGTAGTTGGACTTGTACTACCTGGTTTATGTTCCTCACGTGAGGTAACATATCCTATATTAATGCGGTAATATTTGCCAGCATCGGGAAAAAACTTTTTGGTTAACGAACTATACTCATACCTAAAATCGACATTAGAAAAAATTAAGTAAGAGTGATCGGGATAATCATCGGCTTTAAAGTTATCAACCTGGTAATACTCGTAATCGTTCTCCCCTGCATTAACATTTAATGATAAGGTGGAATTTGAATTAACAGGAAAACCAAACCTGAATTTAGCAAATTTTTCTTTTTTAATTAGATAAGGAGGCTTTACATCCTCAAAAAAGGGGTCGGTTGTTGATGTATAATAATCGAAACGATTAAGAATTCCAGTTAGCTGCAAATAGAATGGTATTCTTGTTGGGAAATCTTGTCGTATTTGTAACTGAGCGCTACTATATATACGACCAAAGTATGAGTTGAAACTGAAAAGAGTCGGGCTCTTTCTAAATAACTTATAATCAATTCCTAAAAAACCTTGATTTAAATTTGTTGATGAAAGATTGCCACCAATATTGACATCAATTTCTGGTTTTAGGGCAACATTTAAGTCTAAATCGAAATACCCTGTTTCAGGATTGTATTTTGGAGTTGGTAAAATTCTATCGATATATTTATCGGATACCATTTTAAAATACTCGTCCTTTAGCTGTGTTAAAGAAGCAGTGTCGGATTTTTGACGAATAGTACGCAATACATAGTTTAACTGCGATTCATTTAAACCTTTTATATCAATATCTTTAAATACCAAGTCGGGCATTTGTTTTAAAAATTTATTTCTTTTTTCTAGTACATCTGCCATCTCCACTCTTCTATCAATATACAATTTTATGCTATCCATTAATTCTATTGTAGCATCGTAACCCATTTTAGCAATTTCTCTACTCCTACTGAAATCGAGCAGAGAAATATCTTCAATTTTTGAGTCGATAACTAAACCCAAGGTATCGGGAATATTAAAATCTGTAATGCTCATTACCATATGTTCGAGCTGTGCCAATGGATCCATTTCGCCAGGAGGTGGAGAATTTTTCGATACTTTGCTACCAATAATTACATCGGGTTTAAAATCGTTGTACATTACATCCCACGGAAAGTTATTATAAATTCCCCCATCGAACATGGGTATGGTATCAATTAAAATAGGTCGAAAGTAAAATGGGAAAGTCATAGAAACACGTACAGCATTGCTCAAACTACCCTCTTTAAAAATGTATGGCTTTTTATTATATATATCACTGCCTACGGCCCTAAATGGAACAAATAAACTGTCGAAATTATAATTAGCCTTTGCAATTGCAGGACTATAAATGGACATAAAGGCGATATCCATTTGATGAGTAGGGATTAAATAAGAGGGAAATATTGGTTTAAATAAATCTTTTTGTCGCTTTAACGATACAGTAAACATCGAGGCATTTGGTTCAGGCTTTTTATAGTAGTATTTATATTCCTCTGGAATTATACCCCTAC
Source organism: uncultured Rikenellaceae bacterium (assembly GCA_964612255.1). GTDB lineage: Bacteria > Bacteroidota > Bacteroidia > Bacteroidales > Tenuifilaceae > Perlabentimonas. The sequence goes on from CAZTFJ010000079.1 coordinate 2,415, forward strand.
TCCATCTATAAAAATCTTCCGATTCAAATTCATCAATCATTTGGTCGGGAGTATATCCAATGGCATACAAACCGCCAACAATAGCACCTATGCTTGTGCCTGCAACATAATCAATTGGTATTCCGTGCTCCTCTAAAGCCTTAATTACACCAACATGAGCCAAACCTTTAGCTCCACCACCACTTAAAACAAGACCCACTCTTTGTGCAAATGAAATATGGGCTAAAACAATAAAAATTAATGTAATAATTAACTTCATTTCAATGTATTTACACAAAAATATATATTATTTACACGCAAAAGAAAAAGCTTTTCCTATTTTTGCGAAGTAAAGCGTTAAACGCTTAGATATATTTTAATTTTACTAAATATTAACTTATATAGAACCTTACAAATCTTATCATTTTTTATTTGCATAATAAAATTTTACATATGAAAACACATAATTTAAAACTTTGCTTTGCGGCTTTTGTTTTGGTAACCGCAACATTTTTCATTGGATGTAATACCTCTCCCGAAATGAAAGGTGATGAGCCAATTTTACTTATTGAAACCGATATGGGCGATATAAAGGTTAAACTTTATAACGAAACGCCTAAGCATCGCGACAACTTTATAAAATTAGCCGAAGAAGGTTTTTTTGATGGTGTAACTTTTCATAGAGTAATTGAAAATTTTATGATTCAGGGTGGCGATCCTACAACTAAAGAAAACCCTTCCGATACTATTGATGATGCAGGATATACCATAGATGCAGAATTTGTTAAAGGACTATATCATAAAAAAGGGGCATTAGCAGCTGCTCGTTTGGGCGATGCAGAAAATCCTGAAAAAAAATCATCGGGTTCGCAATTCTATATTGTTCAAGGTAAAGTTTTTACTCCCGATGAACTAAACGTAGTTATTGAAAGGAAAAATAAAAATCAGCGAAACAACTTAATTAACAATATGCTGATGAAAGAAGCCGATAAAATTATGGATAAAGGCGGAAATCCTGATTTTACGGAGCTTTACAAACAAATGCAAGATACAATTCAAGCGGTTCTATCAACAGTTAAACCATACCAGCTATCACAAAATCAAATCGATACTTATACAACTGTAGGAGGAACTCCACATCTCGACGATGATTATACAGTTTTTGGTGAGGTTATAGAAGGTCTTGAGGTTATTGATAAAATTGCAGCAACCAAAACCGATGCAACCGACAGGCCAGTTGAACACATTAGAATGAAGGTAAAGGTTTTAAAAAAGTAAAGAAATGAAGAGTAATATTGATGCTATTTTAAGAGAAATTTCAGAGGTTTCGATAAAAACGATTAAAGAACTTGAAGATTTTAGGATATCGTTTCTAGGCAAAAAGGGGAAAATAACACAGCTTTTCTCCGATTTTAAAACATTACCTAACGAGGAAAAAAGAGAAATTGGTAAGCTAATAAACGATTTAAAAAATATTGCAATTGATAAGATTGCAACAGTAAAAGATGAATTAGAATCAACAAATCAAAATTCATACGATTACGATTTAACGCTGCCCGGTTTCCCTACAAAATTTGGTAGTAGACATCCCATATCGCTGGTAAAGGAGGAACTTTACGACATTTTTAAAACCCTTGGTTTTAGCATTGCCGAAGGTCCTGAAATTGAAGACGACTGGCATGTATTTAGCTCACTTAATTTCCCCGATGAGCATCCAGCTCGCGATATGCAGGATACTTTCTTTATAAAAAGTAATCCCGATGTTTTGTTGCGTACGCACACATCTTCGGTTCAAATTAGGGTTATGGAAAAGCAGCAACCACCTATCAGAGTAATTTGTCCTGGTAGGGTTTTCCGTAACGAGGCAATTTCTGCTCGGGCTCACTGTATTTTTCATCAGGTTGAAGGGCTATACGTAGACGAAAATGTATCGTTTGCCGATCTTAAGCAAACCTTACTATTTTTTGCTCAGGAACTTTTTGGTAAAGATGTAAAAATTAGACTTCGCCCTTCGTATTTTCCATTTACAGAACCATCTGCCGAAATGGATGTAAGTTGTAACTTATGCGGTGGCAAAGGATGTGCTGTTTGTAAATACACTGGTTGGCTCGAGATTTTAGGCTGTGGTATGGTAGATCCAAATGTTTTGGATAATTGCAATATCGACTCGAAAAAGTACACCGGTTACGCTTTTGGTATGGGGATAGAACGAATTGCAATGCTAAAGTATCAAGTAAAAGATTTACGAATGTATTTCGAGAACGACTTGCGCTTCTTAAATCAATTCCGCTGTGTTTTATAATATTGAATCTTATATTTATATGTAATATATTTGCTTTTTAAACCTGAATGAACCCAACATGGAAACTGCTGGAGCTAGACATAACTGCAAGGCATGCGATGTGGCAACAAACACGCTTTTTAAAACGCTTAATCAGGAAGAAAGTGCTTTTTTAGAAAGCGAAAAAATATGTAAGATTTATAAAAAGGGCGAAATACTATACCGAGAGGGAAACAGAATACATAATGTATTTTGCATTAATAAAGGGGTTTTAAAAATTTACAAAACAGGTTCCGACGGTAAAGAGCAAATAGTTGCCTTTGCGCAAAGAGGCGATATTACTGGTTACAGATCTGTTCTTAGTAATGAACAGGCTTGTACTACAGCAGAGGTTATTCAAGAATCGGAGATTTGCCAAATTCCTTCAAACGTAATTTTTCATCTTATTAAAACCAATGGCGATTTTGCCCTTTCTCTTCTTCAGCTAACTTGTAAAGAGCTTAATCAAGCGAATAGTTTTATTAAAGATATTGCACAAAAAACGGTTCGTGAACGTCTTGCCGAATCGTTATTAATGCTCGAAAATACTTTTGGAACAACAGACGAAGGTTACTTAAATATAACGCTTACCAGAGAGGAGCTAGCCAATATTGTGGGCACTGCCACCGAATCGGTAATTCGCTTACTTTCTGAATTTAAGTCGGATAAAATAATAATAATGGAGGGTAAAAAGATTATGCTATCCGATAAGGCTTACCTTAAAAAAATGTCAAAATCGTTCCATTAAAAAAGTAACCCTTGCTTACCAAAATCGGTTATTCCCAAATGTTTTAATGCAAGTTGCGTAACCTCCCTACCTCGGGGGGTTCTGTTTATAAATCCTTCTTTAATTAAAAAGGGTTCGTAAACCTCTTCAATAGTTCCACCATCCTCTCCTACTGCTGTTGCAATGGTATTAATACCTACAGGACCTCCATTAAATTTATGAATTATGGTTGTAAGAATGCGGTTATCCATTTCGTCTAATCCTCGTTTATCAATACTTAGCGCATCTAGTGCAACTTTAGCAATCTCTAAATCTATTACTCCGTTACCTTTAACCTGAGCAAAATCTCTAACACGCCGAAGTAAAGCATTTGCAATACGAGGGGTTCCTCTGCTACGTAACGATATTTCTATGGCTGCTTCATCTTTTATTTCGATATTAAGTATTGCTGATGACCGCTTAATAATTCTCTGAATAGTTTGGGCATCATAATATTCCAGTAAAGCCTTAATACCAAAGCGTGCTCGCAAAGGACTAGTAAGTAATCCGCTTCGTGTAGTAGCTCCTATTAGTGTAAAAGGATCCAATTCTATTTGAATGCTTCGGGCGCTGGGTCCTTTGTCAATTAATATATCTATACAGTAATCTTCCATAGCAGAGTAAAGATACTCTTCTACTATTGGACTCAAACGATGTATTTCATCTATAAATAGTACATCGCCTTTCTCTAAATTTGTTAACAATCCAGCTAAATCGGCAGGTTTATCGAGAACAGTGCCACTGGTAACCTTTAGGCCAACACCTAGTTCTTGTGCAATTATGTTAGCTAGCGTAGTTTTTCCTAAACCTGGGGGGCCATGGAGCAATACATGGTCTAACGACTCGCCACGCATTTTGGCGGCCTGTACAAATATTTTTAAATTCTCAACTACCTTTTCTTGTCCACTAAAATCATGAAATTCTATTGGACGAACCTTCTTTTCTAACTCCTTATCCGATTCGGTAATTTTTGATTCTCTTATAAAATCCTGATTGCTCATTTTTATTAACCTAAAAATTGGTACTCTAAATTAAACCAACTTTTTTCGATATTTCTAACATACGCTCAATAGGTTTTACAGCTTTTTTTCTAATATCCTCATCGAGCGTAATTTCTGGTAATTCGTATTTAAGGGTATTGTAAATCTTTTTTAGAGAAATAAGTTTCATAAACGAGCACTCATTACATCCACAGGTGCTATCTTTTGGTGGTGCTGCTATAAAAGTTTTATCGGGACAAGCCTTCTGCATTTGGTGTAAAATGCCCCATTCTGTTGCTACAATAAATTTTTCGCTCTCGTTCTTTTGCACAAAGGCTAGTAGTTCTGATGTAGAACCTACAAATTCGGAAACCAAAAGAATAGGTTTTTGACATTCAGGATGAGCAATTATTTTGGCTTCAGGATTTTCCTTTTTTAGTTCAAGTATTCTTTCTAACGAAAATTCCTCATGCACATGGCAGGCGCCATTCCACACCACCATATCGTTTCTGTTAGTAACTCGCTTAATATAATATCTGGAGCAAATATTAATGGGGTATCTTTGGGAAAACTCTCTACAATTTTTACTGCATTGCTCGATGTGCAACAAACATCCGATAAGGCTTTTATTTCGGCTGTTGTATTTACATAGGTTATTACAGTATGATTTGGATGCTCTTTGACAAATTGTTCAAACTCTTTTGGTGGGCAAGAATCGGCCAGACTGCAACCAGCGTTTAGGTCGGGAATTAAAACCTTTTTATTTGGCGACAGCATTTTTGCTGTTTCGGCCATAAAATGAACACCTGCAAAAACAATAATGTCGGCATCGGTTTGAGCAGCCTGTTGTGAGAGCCCCAAGCTATCGCCTAAAAAATCGGCAATATCCTGTACCTCGTCGGCTTGATAAAAGTGAGCTAGAATTACAGCATTCTTCTCTTTCTTTAACCTGTTTATTTCGGTTACCAAATCGATATCTGGGTCAACTGGTTTATCAATAAAACCTTTTTCCATGTTTTCAGAAAGTTTATTAACAGCCATATTATTTAAATATATCTTTTTATAAAAATTTTTAAAACCATATGATGATGTTATCCTGTTAATAGGGTTAAAAAAACGTTTGGTTTTCGCTTGCAAAATTCGTTATTAAAAGTGTGATAACAAACTTTTCACACAACATTAACAAAAGCATTTCGTGAAAGTCAGAGGTTTCGGTACTTTATTAACAGATGTTAGCAAGGTATTGTTGATAATAAAAAGTAGGATATCAACAGGTATTGTTTCGGTTGAAAAACGGTTAAAAAGTGGTAATGAAATTTTTGCTTTTCCTATTTCAATATCAAAAAAAATATTTAAGAGGAATGAAGAATAAGAAAACCAAAAAAACATTTAAAATTTAAGCCACCAAAAAGCTAACAATGTTTTAACAGGCAGCTAACGGATACAAAATAAGTAGCGCTAACCAATTAATGCGAGAGGTTAAATTTCGAAATAAATAGAATTGACCATTAATGCTTATCTTTGCAAAAAATTTAAATATGAGTCTTTTCCACAACATAGGTCAGTATATCCTGTTTTTAGGCAAAGTGATTTCAAAGCCTGAGAAGTGGAGGATTTTTTATCGCGATACAGTAAAAGAAATTGATAAGCTGGGCATAAATTCCATAGGCATTATCGCCATTATTTCTGCATTTATGGGAGCAGTAATTACCATACAAACAGCCTACAATACAGAAAACCCCTTACTACCAACCTACTTAATAGGAGTAGCCGCACGCGATAGTATTTTGCTCGAGTTTTCATCAACCATTGTGGCGCTTATTTTAGCCGGAAAGGTAGGTAGTAACATTGCTTCGGAAATTGGCACAATGCGAATAAGCGAGCAGATAGATGCCTTAGAGATTATGGGTATTAACTCTGCAAGCCACCTGGTGCTTCCAAAAATAGTTGCAGCCGTACTTTTTAATCCGCTACTTTGCATTATGAGCAATGCTGTTGGCATTGTTGGCGGATGGGCGGTTGGAAGCCTAACGGGGGTAATTACAACCCAGCAATACATTGAGGGTATACTATATGCATTTATTCCCTATTACATTTTGTATGGGGTGATTAAAACCATTGTTTTTGCCTTTATAATCACCAGCATTTCGGCGTTTTATGGATATTATGTTAGCGGAGGTTCCCTAGAGGTAGGCCGTTCAAGCACCAAAGCTGTTGTGAATAGCAGCGTGGTTATTCTTCTGTTTAATTTGATTTTAACTCAGCTGCTACTATCATGATAAGGGTACAAAACATAACCAAATCGTTCCCCGATAGGGTGGTGCTTAAAGGTATTACCGCTACTTTTAAGAGCGGAAAAACTAATCTGATTATTGGACAAAGCGGTTCGGGTAAAACCGTGCTTATGAAATCGATAGTTGGTTTGCATGAGGTTGATGAGGGTCAAATATTTTATGGCGATACGCTTTTCAATAAGCTAAACTGTAGGTAGGAAAAGGCGTTGCGCCAGAAGGTAGGTATGCTTTTTCAGGGTGCAGCACTGTTCGATTCGGCCTCGGTTGAAGAGAACGTAATGTATCCGCTTGAGATGTTTACTAGTATGACTAAGGAAGAGATGCGCGATCGCGCCAATTTCTGCCTTCAGCGTGTAAACATGGAGAATACCAACAACCTATATCCATCGGAGCTAAGCGGTGGAATGAAAAAAAGAGTGGCCATTGCTCGGGCTATTGCCCTAAATCCCAAATATTTGTTTTGCGATGAGCCAAACTCGGGTCTCGATCCCAAAACATCAATTCTAATAGATGAGCTAATTAAGGAGATAACCGAAGAGTACGGTATTACAACTATTGTTAATACCCACGATATGAACTCTGTTATGGGCATTGGCGATAATATAATATT
>CAZTFJ010000080.1:0-6972 GCA_964612255.1 uncultured Rikenellaceae bacterium
TCTCTCGCAAAGGCGCAGAGACGCTAATAATATTAATGAGGTTGTCAAAAGGGTACTTTATGACAACCTCATTTTTTACGCTATTAACCCATTAACCAAAATAACCCCTCAATCTACTTGACATATTCTTTTCTTCACTCGTAAACTAATTTCTACCTTGGCTTTCTAAATCCCAAATATTCAAGCTAAATTTGCAGGCAAATATTAAAACAGCTACAAATGAGTTTACAGTGCGGAATTATTGGCGTGGCCAACGTTGGCAAGTCAACCATATTTAATTGTATGTCATCTACAAAAGCCGAGGCAAGCGGCTTTTCGTTTAGCAACAAGGCAAACCTAAGCATAATAAACGTTCCCGATGCCCGCCTACAGGAACTAGAAAAATATCAACCTACCGAAAAGATTATACCAACAACTGTTGAAATTGTCGATATACCAGGGCTTTCAAAAAGCTCGGGTCGTTCCGATAAGGGCGCAAACCAATTCCTTTCTGAAATACGCAACTGCGATGCGCTAATACACGTGTTACGCTGCTTCGACGACGAAAACCTGCCGCACGTGGATGGCTCGGTAAATCCTATTCGCGATATCGAAACCGTAAACCTTGAACTGCAAATCAAGGATTTGGAGTCGGTTGAGAAAAAAATCCAACGACTCGAAAAAGTTGCCAAATCCGGCGATAAGGATGCTAAAAAAGGTATTGAGGTGCTAAATGTTTACAAAGAGCACTTGGAGTCGTTTCAAAACGCATCAACAGCGCCTGTTAGCGACGATGATAAGAAATACATTGCAGATATCTTTCTGCTTTCAACAAAACCCGTAATATATGTTTGTAATGTAGACGACGATTCTGCTGTAAACGGCAATGCCTACGTTGAAAAAGTGAAAGATTTTTTAAAAGATGAAAAAACTGAGATACTAATTATTGCTGGTGCTATGGAGGCCGAAATTGCCGAGCTCGAGAGTATTGAAGACAGAATGGCTTTCCTATCGGATGTTGGCCTACAAGAACCTGGCGTAAACAAGCTAATTCGCGCCGCTTACTCGTTATTGGAACTGGAAACTTTCTTTACCGTTGGCCCAAAAGAGATACGCGCTTGGACCATCAAGCGAGGAGCCACTGCACCTCAGGCAGCGGGTGCAATTCATAGCGATTTGGAACGAGGGTTTATTCGTGCCGAGGTTATGAAATACAACGATTTTATTACCCTTGGCTCCGAGCAAGCCTGCAAGGAGAAAGGGAAGCTAAGTATCGAAGGTAAAAACTACATTGTTGGCGATGGCGATATTCTGCACATCCGATTTAACGTGTAACCAAATCATCAGAAAAAATGCAAAAAATTGCAACAGGTATCGGCATTATTGGAGTAATAATTTTTAGCATTGTGCTAATTTTTGGTCAGGGCGAAAACTCTAACCTAACCGATTTTGCCCGTGGTTTCCTAACCGGAATCTCTTTAGTTTTTATTGTGGCATTCGTAATTTTTCTAGGCACACGACTTGTGAAAAAGAAGAAATAACAAAACCTCAACCCAAACCTTAACCTCAAAAAAAATATGAAAACCACACTAAAACTGGTAATCATATTTACATTTATGTTGCTATCCAATTCGCTTGGTGCACAAGATTACTACCTAAAATTTGCCGAACCCAACAAGCAACGTTTAAATACAACTATTACCCAAGCTGTTTCTATTGATAAGGTTGATGGCGATACAATTTACGCATACGCCAGCAACCAAGAATTTGAGAGGTTTAGGCAACTTGGCTACACGTTCGATATACTCCCCTATCCCAGCAGTAATACAAAAGGAATTACTATGGCCAGCTCTGTTGACGAAATGGCCAGTTGGGACAAGTACCCAACCTACGAGGTTTATAGGGAAATGATGAAGCGCTTCGAGAAGCAATACCCATCGCTTTGCAAACTCGACAGCATTGGCACATCGGTTAATGGCCGTAAACTATATGTGCTCAAAATATCAGATAATGTGCAAGACGATGAACCAGAGCTAGAGTTCTTCTACACCAGCACTATGCATGGCGACGAAACCACAGGTTTTGTGCTAATGCTTAGGCTTATCGATTATCTTTTAAGCAACTACAATTCCAACGCACAAGTTACCAACCTTGTGGATAGCTACGCAATTTATATTAACCCCAACGCTAACCCCGACGGCACTTACTACTACGGAAACAATACAGTTTCCGGATCGCGACGCTACAATGCTAATGGATACGACGTAAATCGGAATTTCCCCGACCCAAGAGTTGGCGAAAATCCCAACGGCCCATACCAGCCCGAAACCATTGCCATGATGGATTTTGCTGCCGAGCACAGCTTTGTGCTATCGGCAAATTTTCACGGGGGCATTGAGCTAGCCAATTTCCCCTGGGATGCTTGGGAAAGTTCCGACAATCCCCACCCCGACCACAACTGGTTTAAAACCATTAGCCGCCAGTACGCCAACTTAGCCCAGTCAAATAGCCCGGCGGGTTACTTCACTGGTTGGGATAACGGCATTGCTCACGGTGGCGATTGGTACGTTGTTGAAGGCAGCAGGCAAGACTATATGAATTACTTTCATAACTGCCGTGAGATTACTCTGGAAATATCCGACACCAAGTGCCCATCGAGCGATGAACTGCCCAACTTTTGGGACTACAACAAAGAGGCAATGCTAACCTATATGGAACTGCTAAACACAGGGTTTCAAGGCACTGTAACCAACAGCAACGGGGAGCCACTAGAAGCAACCATTACCATTGCCAACCACGATAAGGATAACTCATTTGTAAAAACTAACCCAACTCACGGATTATACTACAGACCAATTGAACCGGGCACTTGGAATATTACATACCAAGCCGAAGGCTATATTGAACAAACCCATACGCTAACCATAAATAGCACACAATCAAAAGTAATTAAAAATGTTACTCTTGATAAGTTAGAAACTTTTGATATAACCTTTGAGGTTACCAGTAGTGGTTCGCCCATTCACGATGCAACTATCAGTTTTAATGGACAAACCCAAGAAACCAACGAGTATGGAACCGCTATCTTTACCGATATAGAAGTTGGGAGCCACGCCCTTTCAGTTACTTGCAATGGCTATGCCGATTACAGCGAACAAATTCAGGTTGATGCAGATAAAACCATACAAATTAACCTTACCCCGCTGAGTGTAAAGAACAACTCATTAGCCTTTAATACTAAAATTTGGCCTAATCCGTTTACGGAAACTCTTCGCATTGAGCTTACATTTACTCAAACAGATTATGTTGATATACATATTCTAAGTATCCTTGGCAAACAAATAGCCACCATTGCAAACCAAACAGTAACACCCGGCACCTACCAATTTAGCTGGACACCAAATAAAACCTCGCCCCCCGGATTATACTTGGTGAATTTTAGGGTAAACGGTCAATCTCGCACAGAAAAAATTCTTTTTGCTCCAAACTGCCCATAAAGCAAAATTCTCCATCCAATTTTCTATTTTTGTGGGAGCTGACATTTTTCCACACCTTAAATGTATATTCAAATATGAATGCTTTTCGCCTTTCTTTAGCAATATGGCTAATCCTTATTCTATCTGCACAACCATCAACTGCACAAAGAGATATCCCGCCCAAAAATCCAAAACTAATTGTACAGGTAGTAGTGAGCCAAATGCGATACGATTACCTACACCGATACGCCAATAAGTACAGCGAAGGTGGGTTTAAACACCTTAGCAACGAGGGGACATTCTGCCGAAATGCCCGCTACAACTACCTGCTAACCCAATCGCTGCCTGGGCTAGCAACCATTGCCACCGGAACAACCCCTAGCGTTCATGGAATAGTGTCGAACCGATGGTTCGACCCCCTAACATCAACAGAAATTAATGCTATTGCCGATGAGCGAGTAAGAACAGTGGGCGGAAACTATTACAACGGGATGTACTCGCCCAAAAACCTAATAACCAGCACCATTGGCGATGAGATTAGAATGATTAACCCACGCTCAAAGGTAATTGGCGTATCGCTTGAGCCATCATCGGCCATAATATCGAGCGGGCATAACGCCAACGCAGCCTATTGGCTCGACCGCGAGCGTGGTATCTGGATTAGCAACACGCACTATATCGATAGCCTGCCAAACTGGGTTGATACCCTTAACGCCAAAGGTTTTGGGAAGTTATACCTTGAACGCGACTGGAATATGCTAAACCCTCTGCAAAGTTATCAGGAAGCCGATACATCAACCGTAAAAGACCCTAACGCGTTGCAACGAATAAGCCAAAAACTAGCAAGAATGGTTGAGGGGGTTATTGCACGATTTAAGAAACCTGTAAAAGATTATAGCCCCCTATTTGAAAATCCTTTTGGCAATACCTACACCAACGATATGGCCATTGCCACAATAATAGGCGAAGAGCTGGGTAAAGACGAGCACACCGATTTGCTGTCGGTTACTTTTACAGCTACACGCGAAATTGGAAAGAAATATGGGCCTCACGCCATTGAAACCGAAGACGCTTTCCTAAGACTCGACAGAGAATTAGAGCATTTTATCGGCTTTCTGAACGATGAAATAGGACGCCACAACTATATGCTAATTGTTACATCGGATCAAGGAGTTGGCGCAACACCTGAACATTTAGGCAAATCGAAAATACCCGGAGGATATTTTGACCCCAGTAAAGCAATGATGCTTCTGCGTAGCTACCTAAACGTGGTGTATGGAACAGGAGATTGGGTTCTTGGATATCAGGAAAAACAGATTTACCTAAACCGCAGGTTAATTGAAGACTCAAACCTCACGCTCCGCGATTTTCAGGATAGGGTAAGCCAGTTCATGCTCCAATTTACAGGTGTAGCCAACGCCGTTACTGCATATAACCTTCAGTCGAGCAATTTCACTACAGGCATTTTCGAGAAATTCCAAAATAGTTTCAACCAGCGTAGGTCGGGCGATGTGATCCTCAACCTTGAACCCGGATGGGTTGAGCGTAATGGCAGTATTACATCGGCCAACTCGCCCTACAATTACGATACCCACGTACCCCTGATTTGGTATGGCTGGAAAATAAAACGCAAACAGGTTCTGCTCCCGGTTAATATGTCGGATATTGCCCCAACCATCTCTACCCTTTTGGGCATTAGCTGGCCTAGTGGAGCAACAGGGAAACCCATCACCGATATAATAGATTAGACAAAATTATAGCTATATTTAGTGTGATGAATTAAAAAATCAACAGCGATGCAAACCCTACAAGAATACCGCACTGCCTTTACGCTCGATTTTTCCGAAACGGCATTCGACCAGCTAATGCAACAGCGTATATACAAGGTTTTGCTGATTTGCAGTCACTACGATGCCTTTATGCTTGAGGAAGACGGTAGGATTGACGAGCAAATTTTTAACGAGTACGTATCGCTTAGCCTACGCTACCCACCAAGTTTTATCCAGGTTCATTCGGCTCGCGAAGCCCTTGAGGTTATCAATAGCGATGAGAAGATCGATCTCATTATCTCGATGCTAAACGTGGGCGATGTTGATACCTTTGACCTGGCCAAACTTATAAAAAAAAGACTGCCTAGCATTCCACTGGTAATGCTTACTCACTTCTCGCGCGAGGTGTCAGCAAGGCTACAAAAGGAAGATTTATCGGGTATCGATTACATATTCAGCTGGTTGGGAAATGCCGACTTGCTGCTAGCCATCATCAAACTTATTGAGGATAAGATGAATGCCGATAACGATATTCTTGAGGTGGGCGTTCAGTCAATTATTGTGGTGGAAGACTCCGTTCGCTACTACTCCACCATGCTTCCAATCCTATACAAAACGGTGATGAGGCAAGCCCGCAGCTTCATGCAGGAGGCCATAAACGAGCATAAACGGGTTTTGCGCATGAGAGGCCGGCCCAAAATATTACTTGCCAAGAGCTACAACGAGGCAGTTGAACTTTACAACAGGTACAAGCCAAACATACTGGGTGTAATTTCCGATGTTAGCTTCAAGGTAAACCAACGTCGCGATCAGAATGCCAAGCTGGGGCTTAAGCTATGCAAACAAATACATGACGACGACCCCAACATTCCTTTTCTGCTTCAAAGTTCACGGATAGAGAATAAAAAATTTGCTGAGGAACTTGGCCTTGGATTCCTTCACAAGTACTCCCAAGCATATAACATCGACCTACGCAACCATATTATTTCACACTTTGGGTTTGATGATTTTATTTTTTACGACCCACACACACATAAAGAGGTATGCCGTGCCGAGGATTTAACGGCACTACAAAAGTTAATACTTACCGTTCCCGACGAATCGCTAAAATACCACTCAAGCCGAGACCATCTATCTAAATGGCTAAATGCCCGAGCCCTATTCTCTATTGGTCAGCTTTTTAAGCCCCTATCGCTCCAAGATTTTAACAATCTCGATGACGTTAGGAAATTCCTGTATCAAGCCATATCGGCATACCGAATGAGTAAAAACCGGGGCGTAATTGCCATGTTCGACCGCAAGCGCTACGATGAGTACAAGTTTTTTTCACGCATAGGCAATGGCTCTATTGGTGGCAAAGCTCGCGGATTAGCTTTTGTAAACACCCTAATTCGCGACAATCACCTATATAATAAATATGCAGATGTGGTTATTGCTATTCCGCGAACTGTGGTTATAAGCACCGATTTTTACGATGAGTTTATTGAGAGCAATAATCTTTTTAAAGTTGGGGTATCTAGTATTTCCGATGATGAAATACTTAACAAATTTTTAGCCGCTCAACTTCCCGAAAGGCTCATCGACCCCTGCTTCTGCGCGGCGTTTTTCCCCTTTTCTCCGCGCAACGGGGCGGCGACATCCGGATCGGCTCGGCGATGGTCAGCCATCGCGGGATCACCGTCCAGGTCGGGGGCGCGGCCCAGTCGGCCGACAGCACCCGGGCGCCGGCCGATTCCACGGGCGGCCTG
>CAZTFJ010000080.1:6982-9350 GCA_964612255.1 uncultured Rikenellaceae bacterium
CCGCTGGATTCCCATGAGCTACCAACCCTTTGCTGGAATATACTCTACCTACATGATTCCTTACACTCAGAATAAGGAGATAATGCTAAGTATGCTGCAGCAAGCAATTAAAAGCGTTTACGCATCGGTGTTTTTCAAGGCTAGCAAGGCCTATATGGTGGCCACCAGCAATGTTATTGATGAGGAAAAAATGGGGATAATTATACAGGAGGTTTGTGGCAACCAGCAGGGGCAATACTTCCTACCTACGCTATCGGGGGTTGCCCGATCTATTAACTTTTACCCCATTGGCTCAGAAAAAGCCGAGCATGGTATTGCTACAGTTGGCTACGGACTTGGGAAACTCATAGTTGATGGAGGCGTTTCGCTTAGATTCTCGCCCCAATTCCCCAAAAAAATACTTCAAATTTCGCAACCCGATATGGCGCTCCGCGAAACACAAAAGGTGTTTTATGCGCTCGACATGAACCCCGAAAGTTTTACCCCATCAACAAACGATGGAATAAATATTAAAAGCGTTAGCATCGATGAGGCTAAAGAGTTTGATGATTTTGCACACGTTGCATCAACATACGATTTTCAGAACGGTTCAATAAACGATGGCATTTGGGGCGATGGTAAAAAGATTGTAACCTTTGCCAGCGTGCTTAAATACAATACCTTTCCGTTGGCCAGTATCCTTAAAGATTTGCTTGAAATTGGACAGAAAGAGATGAACTGCCCTGTTGAAATTGAATTTGCTGCCAACCTCAGCCTCCCCAAAGGAATGCCCAAGGTTTTTAACCTGCTGCAAATCCGTCCAATTGTTGAAACTGAATCAACTGATGAGTACCCATGGGATGAAGTAAATTTGAATGATGCGATAATTTACTCCCAATCGGCTCTCGGTCATGGCCGTATAAACAATATTTTTGATGTGGTATACGTAAAACCCGAAAAATTCGATGCGGCCAAAACCAAAACTATTGCCCACGAAGTTGAACAGGTAAATCAACTTTATCTCACCCAAAAGCGCAACTATGTGCTAGTTGGTCCCGGGCGCTGGGGCAGTAGCGACCCGTGGCTTGGAATCCCCATCAAGTGGTCACAAATTTCGGAAGCTCGTACCATAGTTGAATCCGGGTTACCTAATTTCAGGGTCGATCCTAGCCAAGGCACCCACTTTTTCCAAAACTTAACATCTTTTAGGGTGGGCTACCTAACTGTTAACCCCTACATTAACGATGGGGTTTTTAATATTGACTTTCTCGACAACCAACCCGCTTTTCATGAAACGGAATACTTACGTTGCATAAATTTTGATAGCGAGCTGTTAATTCATATCGATGGCAAACACAACAAGGGAATTGTACTTAAACCTTAAGCAGTAAACAAACCCAACATGCAATCCCCAAACGTTTGAGACAGGAAAATACTACCTGTTTAATATCATATTTTTATAAGCTGCTTTTCCTTTGAAAATTAGTTTTTAGTGTGGATATTTACACCTGATTTCAAGGGGGAAAAACCCTTTGTCAGTTAATAATAAGTCTTTGTTGTTATAAACACTTAAAACTTTTCAGTTATGGACGTTAAGAAAATAATGACTGATCTTGAGAAGAAACACCCTGGAGAAAAGGAGTTCTTACAAGCAGTTCACGAGGTTCTAGAATCGGTTGAAGAGATTTACAACCAGAACCCAAAATTTGAAGCACACAAAATTATTGAGCGTATCGTAGAGCCCGATCGCGTTTTCATATTTAAGGTGCCATGGGCAGACGACGAGGGTAATATCCACGTAAACATTGGATACCGCGTGCAGTTTAACGGTGCCATTGGCCCATACAAAGGTGGTCTTCGTTTCCACCCAAGCGTAAACTTTGGAAGCACATTGGCCCCGAAACCGATGTCCCTGCTGGAGATATAGGTGTTGGCGGTCGTGAGATTGGATTCCTTTATGGAATGTATAAGAAACTTGCTGGTGAGCACACTGGCGTTCTTACAGGAAAAGGCCTAAACTGGGGTGGTTCACTTATCCGTCCTGAGGCTACTGGTTTTGGTGGTATCTACTTTATCGACCACCAGCTTAAAGTTAAAGGTACCGACTTTAAAGGAAAAACTGTTGCCCTTTCTGGTTTTGGTAATGTGGCTTGGGGTGCTGCCCTAAAAGCTA
Source organism: uncultured Rikenellaceae bacterium (assembly GCA_964612255.1). Taxonomy (GTDB): domain Bacteria; phylum Bacteroidota; class Bacteroidia; order Bacteroidales; family Tenuifilaceae; genus Perlabentimonas. The sequence continues at coordinate 9,135 of CAZTFJ010000080.1, forward strand.
CCGAGCTTGGCGCTAAAGTTGTTACCATTTCTGGCCCTGATGGCTACATCTACGATGAGGCTGGTATTAGCGGCGAGAAAATTGACTACATGCTTGAACTACGTAACTCTAACCAAGATATAGTTGAACCTTACGCAAAAAAATTCCCTGGTGCTAAGTTTATTGCAGGCAAAAAGCCTTGGGAAGTTAAGGTTGATATAGCTATCCCTTGTGCTA
>CAZTFJ010000081.1:0-3954 GCA_964612255.1 uncultured Rikenellaceae bacterium
GCTGCAAAGGTAATGCAATAATTAGATATACAACATTTATTTTCAATTATTTACAATTTATATTGATAAACTCAGCGTTTATGGTGGTTGTGCGTGTCAAAAAAAAATAAATTCGTTTTAAATAAAAAAAATGATTACATTTGAAGAGGTATCATCTTAATATCAATATTTTATATCAAAGATTACAATACTAGCCCCACTTACAACCAGTTTTACCAATACTCAACAAACAGATTAGCCTGAAAATTATACTTGCTAAAAGAAAATTGTGATGAAATAATATCGACATTAAAAAAAACAAACGAAAGGTAAACCATGATGCATGAAAAAAAGCAAAGCACGCACAAAGCTCCAGACCTAACCAAAATGCAGGCTGTTGTAATTGACAACAGAACTACAATTTACATTGCTGCAGATGCCGATCCCAAAGAGGCGAAAAAACGATATTTGGAAAGACCCCAAAACGGAAAACATTAAGCACATACATAAAAAGGTTTGAACCGGAAAGGCCTTTTTTTGTTGTACTGTTTTAGTTGCAGAGTTCATAAAAAAACAAATGCATAATAGCATTTATTTTTTTGTAAGTAGATGATGTACATCTAGAAAATATACAATTACATATGATTATTATACTTTCGCCATCGAAAACACTTGATAATATTAAAGTTAGCCACAAACCTAGCTCTACACAACCCGACTTTTTAGAGCAGTCGGAAATGATAGTAAACAGGCTAAGGGAACTTAAGGTTGATGATTTGAAGGATTTAATGAGCATTAGCCAAGATTTGGCAAGGCTCAACTATGAGCGATACCTAAAATGGCAAGTGCCATTTAACGAGCAAAACAGCACTCCTGCCCTACTAACCTTTAAGGGTGATGTTTACGAGGGAATAAATGTAAAGGATTTTACCAAGAACGAATTGGAATTTGCTCAGCAAAGCCTGCGTATTCTATCAGGGTTATATGGTGCTCTAAGACCCCTAGATTTAATGCAACCCTATCGGCTTGAGATGGGAACAAAAATCGATATAAAAAGAAATAAAAATCTTTACGAACTCTGGCAAGAAAAGCTTACCTCATACTTTAACCAGCTGCTTGAAAACGATAAGGAAAAAACGTTGGTAAACCTAGCCTCAAACGAGTACTCAAAGGCTATTAGTTTAAAAAAATTAACCGGTACTGTTATTACCCCAGTGTTTAAAGAACTCAAGGGGAGCGAGCTAAAAACTATTGCCATTTATGCAAAGCGCGCCCGGGGGCTAATGACCCGCTTTGCCATAAAAAATCGTTTAGATAAGGTAGAGCACTTGAAAACCTTTGCCGAGGAAGGCTATGTTTATAGCCCAGAGCAAAGCAAAGGAAACACTTGGGTTTTTGTGAGGTAACCTACTCGGCGTAAAGCACCAACCCCTTTAAATACTCCCCCTCGGGATGGTAAATATTGATGGGGTGATCGGCCGGTTGGGTAAGCTGATGCATAATGCGAACATTGCGATTGGCAATAATTGAACCCGAGAACACCGCATTGCGAAAATTCTCGCGGGTAACCACTTGCGAGCACGAGAAGGTAAAAAGAATACCACCCGGTTTTAACTTACGACAAGCAGCAGCATTTAGCCGCTTATATGCCTGTAAAGCATTATTTAGGGCGCCCCTGTGCTTTGCAAATGCTGGGGGATCGAGAATTATTACATCGAAAACCTCATCGGCATCCCTCAGGTAATCGAACACATCGGCGCAAACCGAAACGTGCGATGGGTTAGAGCCAAAGTTTGCCACCATATTCTGGGTGGTTAAATCAATTGCTTTTTGCGAACTATCGACACTAACCACGCTGCTGGCTCCGCCACGGGCAGCATATACGGAAAAGCCTCCGGTATAGCAGCATGCATTTAACACTTTTGCTTTGTTGCTATATTTTTCTACCAAAGCTCTATTTTCGCGCTGATCGACAAAAAAACCGGTTTTTTGCCCCTCTTCCCATGACACGAGAAAGCGATTTCCACTTTCAAATAGCTCATCGCTTTTGACACCGCCTACCAAATAACCATCAACAGCCTGAATTGGCGATTTTGGCGACAAAGTGCCTGAACTTTTATCGTAAACAGAAGTAATTGCTCCACCCATAACCTCAACAATTAACTGAGCCAATGTGTTACGCATTAAAGCCATTCCTGAGCTGTGAGCCTGCATAACAGCTGTTGTACCATAAATATCGACAATTAAACCGGGCAGCCCATCGCCCTCGCCATGCACAAGGCGAAAAATATTGGTGTTTGAATTTGGGAAAAGGCCTAACGATTTACGCACGTTGAGGGCATTGCGTAGCTTGGTAAGCCAAAATTCTTTGTTGATATCAACCTGCTGAAAAGATATTACCCTAACGGTAATGGAACCTGGTTGATAGTGGCCGAAGGCCAAAAAATCGCCCTTGGTGCTAACCACCTCAACCCCATCGCCCTCGGAGGGCTCGCCATAAATTCGCTTTATTGCGCCGGAAAATATCCAGGGATGAACACGTTGCAACGACTGCTCCTTGCCGCTTTTGAGGTAAACCTTGGGGTATATCATTATGCTTTGCTAGTAATTAGTTTTAGATAAATTTCGCGACAAGCCCACGCATCAATTGCAGCATACTGTTGCTGCGAGTCGGTATAATCAGCAGCCTCCCAATTTGATAGCTGTTGCGATTTGGAAACCTTCAGCCCCAGCACTATGGCAGCCATTTTGCGGACGCTCAGGCTCTCAATTCCATACTGAGAAACAATGCTTTGCAAATCGATAAAACCTGCTGGAGTAAATTTTGCCAATTTTTGTAATCCACGGTTATCGTCGCGAATGGCAGCGCCAATTTTCAGGATTGTTTTATCTTCCAAAATCTTAATTAGATCTTTAGGTAAACCAACCTCCTTTACCTTTATTAGTAAAGCAATTTGTGGGGTTGCCAGCTGTAGCAATGCAATGCCATTAGATTGCCCCTTTTTAAAATTGGGTTTGGTTTCGGTATCGAACCCAATAATTGGCTCTTTGGCCAATCGTGGCAAGTGCTTTAACAGCTCATCTTCTGAATTTATCACAAAAATATCGCCCTCGTAAACAGCCTTTGGCAGTAAATTTACCTCATCTTTGGTAATATCGTTTTTAAAATCCATACCTACTCGTTATCCATTTCGTTCTGACGGCGAGTAATGAACCAATCGCTGGTATCCACATCGTCGTTGTTTTCTGGTCTTGTTTCTTCGGTTATATCCTCATCTAAATCAAGTTCACTATAGGCCAACTTATGAACAGCCCTAATGGAATTGGCCAAACGCAAACCCCAAAATTCTTGAAAATTAAGTCGACACTCCCAGAGCGCATCGTTCATCTCCTCAACCTGTCCGCCCTGGTATATCATTGTAAAATCTTTTAAATCCTGATAAACATCGCTTAAATACTCGGCCAGACTAGCCGAGAACTGCTCATCGGTTTCGGCAATGCGCTCGTCAAAAACCTCGGGAAAAGCATCGTGCTCGCCCAAATAATGTTTAATGCGCTCGTTTAGTGCAATGTAATACTCCTCGGTAACGTACTTCTGGTTACCCTCCTCGTAAATAGGCTCGGTAACAGGAAGCATAGAAGCCTTGTAGTAAAGCAACGGCAACAAGCTATTGGCCACCTTTACAAATTGGCTACGCTTAAAATCGGTAGTTTTCTCAATAAACGCGCAGTACTCCTTTGCCACGGCAGCAAATTCAACTACATTTCGGCTAAATACTATTTCGTTTGTTGACATATTTGATACACGTTAACAGTTGGTTGATCTGCCAAAGGTAGACAGGTTGGTTGATTGACTGATTGACTGATTGGTATTCAAAACCTAACTTTCGACTTTCAAACTTTATACTTTCAAACTTTAAACTCTAAACTCTAAACTCTAAACACTCTAAACTTCTACCTAGTCTTCGGCATAGT
>CAZTFJ010000081.1:3964-9346 GCA_964612255.1 uncultured Rikenellaceae bacterium
CTGATTGGTATTCAAAACCTAACTTTCCACTTTCAAACTTTAAACTCTAAACTCTACACTCTAAACACTCTAAACACTCTAAACTTCTCCCTAGTCTTCGGCATCGTAATATAATTTATAAAAATTCATCCCCCTATCGTTGTCGTAACCTTTCTCTACCCTATCGCGGCCACCATGGATGTAGAGATGAAAATTCTTATCGAGTTTTATCACGCTTTTAAATGCTTTTTTGGCCTGCTTGGCGGCATCGGTAGATATGGTAAACGAATCCTTCAGGTTACATCCCTGCTCGGCTTGGTAATTATCTTTGTACTCGCGGAACTGCTCAACCACCTCGGGCTTGCGAATAATCTCCTCTTCAAACTCAACCTGATCGAACGAATCGTTTTTGGTAAAGTAATCGCGGGTTTTATTTAAAAGTGCTACCTGTTCTGTTTTTTCCACTTTTTGGTCCTCAACAAGCACCTCTTTCACAAAATCTTTGCAAAGGTTGATATAGCTGCTGGTCTGGTAAAAATCGTCCTCGCGTGGCTTAACGCCAAGAAAAACCTCTTTCCAAAATCTGGCCTCATCGTTCTTGTTGATATTGTCGATAGCTACCACCTTGTAGCCAAAATCATGCTCGGTATTAAAAATCAGGCAGCCCTTATCGAGCTTACGAATGCTTATACCCTGGTGCTGCTCCACCTCAAAAGCATCGGACTGCTGATGAACAGTGATAAAAGTATCCTTAGTCTCGGACTTAAAAAGGCCAATGGCATCAACCAATTCGCCCACCACCACACAGTCGGACAACAACACCACGTACAATTCACCATCCTTTATATTTGGGTGACCACTGCTTTGATAAAGGTGCTTTGCTATATTTACTGATTGCTCAAGTAACTGATCCTGATTCTCGAACAGTCGTTGCGAATAGCTGTAAACCTCATTCATAGATAGGTCGGAGCCATGCGCAAAGCTGTAAAATTCAGGCTGCTTGAATGGGCTTAAGAAGTAGTTCTTAAGCAAGTTGAGCAGATTTGGATCGTATATTTGCGCCAGGCTGTTGGCTAGCACCAACTCCCCCTCGCGGGCTTTACTGCCCACCCTGTGGATGGCAATTCCGTTTATTGTGGCTTCAGAAAAATCGAACATAAAAATTTTTCTGCAAATGTAGCAGATTTTAGAGAAATGGAAAATTGGAAGGAAGGAGATTGGGTAATTGGGTAATTGGGTGATTGGATGATTGGATGATTGGATTGATTGGGTGATTGGATGATTGGGTGATTGGGTGAACTGCCTGACTGCCCTCAAAGCTGGCAGGTTGGGTGATTGAACGCTAAGACACTAGGACGCGAAGATGATTGTTTAGGGTTTAGGGTTTAATGTTCAATGTTTATTGTTTAAACTTTCACTATCAGTCTTTTGACTTTTCGACTTTTGACTCTCAGACTTTTCGACTTTCAGACTTTTCGACTTTCAGACTTTTCGACTTTCTTAAACAGGTTTTTCTATAAACATCACACAACTCCAAGCGCTACGGCCATTCGTGCTTTTAGCATCAACAAAAACTTCATAGGATCGGAAACACGGATGCGATGGTTCATAAGTTTGGCAGCTTTAACACGTTTAATGCGATGGAGCAACGCTCTGAAGTACACGTAGGCAATGTAAACCCCAAGTTTGGCTTTGCTGGGTAATTTGCGGATGCCCTCAAGCGATTTTTGTAAATCGGCCTCAATATCGTCTTCAATTTTTCGCTTTTCATCATCGGAAAAGTTAGAAAAATCGACAGAAGGGAAGTATATGCGGCCAAGCTCCTCGAAATCGGCTTTTAAATCGCGTAAAAAATTTACCTTCTGAAAAGCCTCGCCCAAGCTACGGGCTGGCTGAGTTAACTCGTCGTAAAGTTTCTGATTGCCGTTGCAAAATACTTTTAAACACATAAGCCCAACCACCTCGGCACTACCATAGATATACTGTTTATACGATTCGTCATTATGCTCCAGCTGCTCCAAATCCATACGCATGCTCTCGAGGAACGACTCGATTAAATCATGCGAAACATTGTATTTATTCACAACCAGCTGAAAGCTGTTAAGTCTAGGGTTTGTCCTTATCTTCTGCTCGATAGATTGGTATGCTTGTTTTCTAAAATCGGCTAACATCTCCCACTTTGGATGATTATGTAAAGTATCTACAATCTCGTCGGCAATGCGAACAAATCCGTAAATAGCATAAATATCATTCTGAATAGATGGATGCAGCATTGAAACCGCCTTTGAAAAGGAAGTTGAATACTCGGTGGTGAAAATTTTGCTACAGCCTAAACTGGTGTTACTGTACAGATCCATATTGCTTTACAATTTGTTCGGTGGTTAATCGTGAACTTATAACTGCCATAGGTAAACCCGTTCCGGGAATGGTGCTAGCACCAACATAAAATAAGTTTTTAAACTTTTCATCGGTATTGTGCGGGCGGAAATAGCCAATCTGATTCAAGTCATGGGCCAATCCCAAACCGCTACCTCGGTATAGGTTAAACATTTTTTCCCATTGCTGAGGAGTAAGAATAGTTTTTGAAATAAGGTTGCTTTGGATATCGAAATCAATTCTCTCCGACAAATCGCTAATTATATTATTGGCAATATCCTCGCTATCGTCCCAGTTGGGCTTGTAGCGCAAATCGGGCACTGGGCAAAGTACAAAAAGAGCCTCGGAGCCCTCTGGGGCATATTCAGGGTTTGCCCTGCTGGGTACATTAACGTAGTAGTATGGCTTATCGAGACTGACCTTATTCTTAAAAATTCCCGAGCTGTACTCCTCAAAATTCTGACCAAGGAAATAGTTATGAACCTCAAGCCCCTTTACCTTTCCCTTAACTCCAAGATACATAGTATAAGGAGCAAGGGTCCATTTCATCTTATCAAGTTTTTCGGTTCTAAATGCATTTCGCTCAAGCACCTCACCACGAAACGAAGCAGCATCGCCGTTTATTACATATAAGTCGGCTGTCCACACTTTACCTTGCTTATCTATTAAGCCCGCAATCTCTTTCCCGTTTCCTTGGTAGCCCACAATTTCAGTATTGTAAGTTATTTTGATATTCCTTTCATGCAACAATGTTAAAAGACCCTCAACAATTTTGTACATCCCCCCCTGCACATTGTGGTACCCATCATGCACAAGTTCGGTGTATGTAAGCATTGAGTATACCGCAGGAGTATCGAAAGGAGTAGCGCCAAGGAAAAAAGCAACCAGCGAAAAAATAACCTTCACCTCGTACGAAGTGAAGTGTTTATTCATCTCGCTCCACATAGTTTTAAGCATTAACGGACCATGCTTCAAAGGAACAGTTGCAAGAGTGGCAGCGAAATTTAAAAGCGAACTAAAGTTACGGCGGATTACCTTATTCTCTGTATCATGAAAAAGGTTGCCTGTTTTTTTTAGATACTCACGCATCTTCCTTTCAAAATCTGGCTCTACCACCTCGAACTCTTTGGCAAGTTTTTCCAAATCCTTATGAATAACATACTTTTTGGGATTACCAGAAAAATTAACTGTGTAAAGGGGATCGAGGGGGAAAAATTTGAATGGCAACTCCAGATTACAACTCTTGGCAAACTCATCGAACTCGTAGCTCATTGAAAAAAAGGTGGGCGCCAAATCCCAGGTAAAACCATCATGCTTAAGCTGATTTAGCCTGCCTCCAGCTTGATGGTATTTCTCAAGCATTTCAACCTCGTATCCTTTTGATGCCAAACGTATTGCGGTGGTTAACCCGCCTAAACCTGTCCCTACCACTAAAGCCTTTTTCATTGTAGAACATGTATTATGATGATACAAAATGTATCATTTTATATGTATTATACACTTTATTGTATGGTGCAAAAAAAATATTGATGAAGATAAATATTTTTTCTTCAACCACTAAAACATTTTGTAAACAATAAAATCGGCATCTTGTTTAATTTTTTATCGATTTAACTAAACACATCAATTTTGTTGGCTTTTTAGTCATCACCACAAAAATTACTAATTTTGCACAGCAAAAAAAAAAAACAAAGTGAAAAGAGTTGTTGTAGGTTTATCGGGAGGAGTTGATTCGAGCGTTGCAGCTTATGTACTTAAAGAGCAAGGCTACGATGTGGTTGGGTTATTCATGAAGAATTGGCATGATACCACTGGCGTACTCCATGGCGATTGCCCATTTGACGATGACTACAACTTTGCGCAAATGGTTGCTCGCAAGCTCAATATTCCTTTCGAGATGGTTGACCTTAGCGAACAATATCGTAAGCGTGTGGTCGATTACATGTTTGATGAATACTCGCGTGGGCGCACTCCAAACCCAGATGTGCTTTGCAATCGAGAAATTAAATTCGACGAGTTTTTAAAGGCTGCCCTGAAACTCGGTGCCGATTATGTAGCCACTGGCCATTACTGCCGAAAAGATGAGGTTGAAATAAATGGAGACACGGTTTACCGCCTACTTGCAGGAGCAGATCCCAATAAAGACCAAAGCTATTTTCTTTGTCAACTTAGCCAAGAGCAGCTTACAAAAGCGCTTTTTCCAATTGGCGATATAATTAAACCCGAAGTACGGCGCATTGCAACCGAACTGGGACTAGCCACTGCTCAGCGTAAAGATTCGCAAGGAATATGCTTTGTGGGAAAGGTTGATCTCCCGGTATTTCTTCAGCAGAAACTTGATGCCAAAAAGGGCGATATTATAGAAATACCCAAAGATTTCATCAACAAGGATATTACTGAAAATTCTCGTTCATTAAAAGATTTGGCTACTGCATTCGCTTACAATCCACAGGCTGGGAAAAAGGTTGGAACTCACCAAGGGGCTCACTTTTATACCATTGGACAACGTAAGGGGCTAAACGTTGGCGGAACACCCGAACCCCTATTCGTTTTGGCCATTGATGTGGATAAAAATATAGTTTACGTTGGCCAAGGGCAAGATCATCCAGGATTGTACCGCAGCGGGTTGTTTATCCCCAAGGATGAAATTCACTGGGTGCGCCCCGATATGGCAATGCAAATTGGCGAAGCCAAAGATTTCCTTATCAGAATTCGCTACCGCCAGCCATTACAAAAAGGCCGATTGCATAGAGAGGAAGAGGGAATGTATATAACCTTTACCCAACCACAACGAGGCATAACCTCGGGGCAATTTGCCGCTTGGTATTTTGATGATGAGCTAATTGGGTCGGGGGTTATTGCTTAGCGGCTAAATCCTTACCGCATTCTTTTTCTGACTGTTAACCCAGGCCCAAACTAGACGTGTTCCCAACGTTCTGTTTGGTTGCCAACCATGGGCAATTTCAATTAGTTTTTGCTTTAAGGCCTTACCCTCAAAATCTAGTGTATAAAGTTTTTGCATACCAA
>CAZTFJ010000082.1:0-9318 GCA_964612255.1 uncultured Rikenellaceae bacterium
TATTTACGGCTATAATAATGTAGAGATTCACGAAAAAGTAAACTCATCCTTATCGTCGTTAACAGTAGCATAGAATCTGGTGTCAAAATCTGGTGGGGTGAATCCATAATTTGGGAATCCGTAAACAATGTTAGTTACCCAAACTACAGAAACGTCATCCTCATCTTTAGCTATTGTAACGGCCCACTGCACATCACCAAAGTAGTTAGAGGTGGCTGTAGCAGTCCATTCGCCAAGGAAAGCCGAAAGCGGATGGTCACGATCTTGAATTGTTACAGTGCACTTGTTTTCTAGGCTGGGTTTTACTTTCCCATCATCAGAAAGTATTATTTCAAATCGAATGTCACCTGTAAATACTCCAGGATTGTTAATAATGCTAACCTCAATGAATTGGGTGCGATTTTGTGCGTCGAATGTGAGGGTTTTATTTTCACTTACCAGAGTGTAGTTTACCCCTTCCTCGGCGGTTCCATCCATAATGTCGAAATTTACACTTGCAGAAACTCCGTTAACTGATGCCAAGGTAACTGGTATTCTGAGGGTTTCTGCATCCTCGGCAATCGACATCTCTGCATTGTCAAAAGCAACAAATGAGTTGCTGTCATCAAATTCTGGGAATTTATTGGTATCGCATGATGCGAAAATTACCAGAAGAGATATTGTTAATAGTTTTAATATATTTTTCATATCAAGTAGTATTAAAAGTGATTAATAACCATCGTTCTGAGTTAGATTTTTGTTCACATCCAGCTCGCGTTTGGGGATAGGCAATGCCCAAATATGGCTGTCATTTGGTAGCGGATTGTCTGACCTTAGTGAAGGTCTGTTAGTCCGTGAATAGTCGAACCAAAGATGACCTTCGAAGGCTAATTCTTTGCGACGCTCACTAAATACGATGTCTGCACCTGCCGATCCGAGAGCATCAGCTCCTCGTTGAGCTCTAATGGCATTTAAGTCGGTAAGAGCTGTTGCGCCAGCTATAGAGGCTCCATTAATAAGGGCTTCGGCTCTGTTTAGGTACATCTCCGAGAGACGAAGTACAATTACATTATTGGCATCGGGAGTACTAAGCGCATCGCCATCGCCTTTTCCTGGGTATTTTGTTGTCCATAGTTCACCCGATACGTTATCCTTATCAGTTCGGAAAAGTGAACCTCTTACGTCGTTAGCATCGTAAATTGAGGTTAGGTCTGGATGTGCGGCGCAATCTGCATAACCCAAGGGGTTTGTCATGTGTGAAGGACCTTCCCACCATGAATCATAATCGTTAGCACGTTTTCCGTAAACCTCAAAAATTACCTCGCCGCCAATTCCTGCAGTTTCTTTTCCCCAAACTGTTGGAAACTCAACAGCTGTCCATAGGTTAAAGTTTGGGTTTTCTATTACTTTGGTGGCATAATCGGCTGCAAGTTGCCACTGTTGGCTATAAAGATACACGCGGCTTAGCAATGCTTGTATTGCTGGCAGGGTTACCACGGCCTTAGGGTCGGTTACTCCACTTCTTACATAGCTTGGGTCAATTAGTGCTTCGGCTTCTTTTAGGTCGGTAATCACCTGGGTGTAAACCTCCTTAACCGTGTTACGCGAAGGTTGTTCGCTTGCGGTTTTATCTGTATGCAAAATAATTGGAACACCCAGTCCATCAGGATTCTTTGCATATGATTGTGCATAAAGCCTTACCAGATCAAATTGCGATAGTGCCCTTAGAAAAAGAGCTTCCGCTTTAAGATTGTTAAGATCTTGGATTGTTATATCTCCACCATCTTTACCATCAAGGTTGTCAATTACATTGTTCGACATCGAAATTACGTAGTAAGCCAATCCCCAAACGGCCGATGTTGTGGTGGAGTTGTAAGATAGGTTGTAGGGAACAGTCATACGACCAGAAATAAAATCGGAATTATCTGGTATTGTAGCATTTCCGGCTCTCATTTCAGCATCAAGCACAAAGAATGATCCGTACCAAGTTCGGTCGGCCAATGGAGCGTATGCGCCTGCAACAGCATTGTTTAGGCCGTTGTATGTAGAAACAGTTAAGTCGCTGCTTTGGGTTAGCATAGGTGCTTCCTCAAGAAAATCTTGACATCCGCTAAACCCAATGCACAGAGCTATAAATAGTATTGAAAGTACTTTTTTCATATCCAGATTGTTTTATAGTTAAAATGATATTTCTAACCCGCCAATAATTGATTTTGTCATAGGGTATATGCCAAATCCCATTCCATCAACGCCTCTTTCTGGATCCCAGAAGTTTACATCGTGGAAAGTGTAAAGGTTCATTGCGCTCACAAATACCTTTGAATTACCCAAGCCCATTTTGTTGCTAATATTTTGTGGAAGTGTGTAGGATAGTGTTAAATCCTTTATGCGGGTGTAACTTCCATCTTCAAGCCAACGGGTGCTCGAGGTATTGTATGAATTGGATGACTGACCTGCAATGGGCTTGGGGTTTACACCAGTATCGCCAGGATTTTGCCAGTAGTTTAGCGCCGATGTAGTTTGATTCATCGATGTTACGTTTCCATCGGCATTGATGTAGCGGTTCTCAATAATTAGCACCTTATTACCTTGCTTAAACTCAACAAAAGCACTTAGGTTAAAACCTTTCCAGCTAACAGAGGTGTTTAGCCCACCAATGAACTTAGGTTCCGGACTTCCTGCGTAAATCCATGCTGCTTTATTAAAGTCGCTGGTTAGCTCTCCGTTTTCGGCTCGCCACAAAGCTTGGCCTGTTGATGGGTTTACACCATAATAATCTTTAAGATAGAATGTATACATACTCATTCCTACTTTATGTTTTAGCCTTGCGTCGGCAGTTTCATCTGTAGGTCTAACGTATGTCATTTCATCTGTATCACCTAAATTTAAAAGTTCGGTGCGGTTGTATGCAATGTTAAACCCTGCGGTCCAAACTAAATCATTTGTTTTTACTATTTCGCCTTCAACCTGAAATTCAACACCTTGGTTAAGCAGAGAACCAATGTTCATGAAGTTTGACGAAAATCCAGAGGTTTGAGGTACCTGCTTGCTTAGTAGCATGTCGTCTGTAATACGGTTGTATGCGTCGATACTACCATTGATTTTACCATCGAAGAAACCAAAATCAACCCCAATGTTATAAGTAGAGTTCTTTTCCCATGATAGGTTGTTGTTGGTAGGAGATGTAGGACGCATTCCAACAGCGCCATTGTAAGCACTCGACGAGTATACGCCATAAGCCTGGTATGGATCGATATTATCGTTTCCGTTAATACCAAAACTTGCACGGAATTTAAGAAGGTTAAGGAAGCTAACATCCTTCATGAATTCTTCGTTATGAATATTCCATGATCCACCAACCGACCAGAATAACCCCCAACGATTTGCCGATCCGAATAATGAGCTGCCATCGTATCGCATTGAGGCTTGCAGGTAGTATTTTGAGGCATAGTTATAGTCAACAATACCAAAAAATGATAGCAATGTTCTAGCTTCGTAGTTGTATCCGCCTTCGTCGCCTTCGGCTGTTGAGGTGTTTGGATATGGTATGAGCACGTCAACATCAGGCGAATATAAGTAGTATGAGTTGTATGTTCTGCGCATAGCCTCTTGCCCCAAAAGCGCTCTGAACGAGTGTTTTTCCTCAAAAATTTTGTTGTAAGTTATGGTGTTTGAGGTGGTTAATTGTAAGTACCTAAGGTTTGACGTCTGAAGGGTACCGGTTGTTCCACCATAATCGGGAGCCCAGTATCTCCGGCCTTCACCAAATGTACCCTCACCAGCATTATTGGTTTTAATCTCTAGCTCCTTAATTGGTTTCCATGAAAGGAAGTAGTTCCCCTGAAACCTATATTGCTTTTCAAATTGATCATCATACTCAGCTCCAAATCTTGGGTTTGAGTAAGAATTTTCTGGTATATCAATGTTGTGGTTTCCCTCTTCATTATAGGCAGGGGTCCATGGTAAAATAATCATACCAGCAAATGCAGGGTTTGCGTAGTATAAATCTTGCATAGCCACATCATTCGATTCTGTGTAGGCAATGTTCATTCTGGCACCAACATCAAGCTTGTCAGTTAGTTTATACTCCGTATTTACGCGAGCATTAAATTTCTGAAAGTCGATACCATAGTAAACGCCTTCGTTTTTATGATAGGAAAGTGAGGTGTAAAACTTGCTTCTATCGGTACCACCCGAGGCATTTATTTCATACTCTTGCATTTGCCCCAATCTAGTTAGATGATCCATCCAGTTTACAGTTCCATTATCCAGTAATGACATTGGGAGATAATCGTCGGGGTTTTTACCAGCATTAGTGTATGCCTGTCTGTAGTAGTTAATGAGTTGTTCGCCAGACATTAGCCCAAAATTGTTGTCGTTGGCAAGTTGCGAAACCCCAAATTTTGACCGAGCGCTAAACTTTGCTTTACCACTGCTTCCGCTTTTGGTTGTAACCAGAATTACCCCATTGGCTGCCCTTGAGCCGTAAACCGAAGCCGCTGCGGCATCTTTAAGTACGGTTATAGATTCAATGTCATTTGGATTCAACGAGGCAAGTGCATTACCGGTGTTAGTAAAATAAGATTGATCTCCTCGCATAACCGGAATCCCATCAACTACCCATAATGGCTCGCTACCTGCGTTAATTGATGATATACCGCGAATACGAATCTGAGAGTCGGCACCTGGTTGGCCAGAAGCACCAGTAATTTGTACTCCAGCCATTTTACCAGTAAGCATTTTATCTACAGATGTGGCTGGTAATTCAGCAATGTTTTCATTGTTAACAGATGAAATTGAACCAGTTCGGCCTTCCCGCTTCACTGTTCCGTAAGCAACAACAATTACCTCTTCCAGCTCTGTGGCATCGGTCTGCATTACAACATCTATTACGGTTCTGTTGCCAATTACTGCTTCGTGGTTTACATACCCAATAAAACTGAATACAAGGGTAGTTGCTGAGCTGGGAACGTTTAGTGTGTACTTCCCGTCAACATCGGTTGCAGTACCTAAGGTAGTGCCCTTTACCACAACGGATGCTCCAATTACTGGCTGCCCATCGCTGGCACTTGTTACTGTTCCTGTAATCTGCATAGTTTGTGCCTGTAGGACGCTAGCGCTTAACAGCACAAAGGATGCGATTAGTAAACAAAATTTTCTCATAAAATAAAGTTTTTTGGTTAGTAAATAATTTTATCTGCGGGTTATTGGCGCAGACTGCATAATTCTCCAAGCCTAATTTTAAATTGTGTAAAAACTGCACCTACAAAAGTGTGGAGATATGGGAAGTGTTGGTATAGCGCATATTTGCTATTTTTTGCTAAGTAGTAGTACTTATGTTTTGTTTTTACACCTTTTTTTCAGGAAAAGCAATGAGAGGTAAATAAAAAAGCCTCAGCATTTTTGCTGAGGCTTTTTCTAATTTTTAGCTAGTATCTATTTTAGGACAAGATGTATTGCTTTTCTGTTGTACTCAAAAATTTTCATACCTTTTTCGTGTCAAAATCTTAAAACCATTTGTCTAAGGCTATCAATTATTATGGCATCAGTTATATAAATATCGCTAGATTTGTTCTGGGGATTTAGTGTGAAGTCTTTTATGATATTATAGGTTGTTGGTGTTTTGCTATGGCTTTCTTTAGGATTATCGCTTGTAAAGAATAGGTACTGGCCACAATCCGACACAAATGGACAGTACTCAAAACCGCTTGAGTTTACCTTTTTCCCCATATTTATGGTTCTGGTCCAGTATCCGTTGGGGTGCTTAAAGCTAATCCAAAGATCGCCCTTACCATAACCATTTCCCCATCCCGATGAGGTGAATATTATGTAGCTCTCATCCCTAGCAACATAGGCATTGAATTCATCGCCGGGTGTGTTTATCGAGTCGGAGAGGGCTTGAACCATTTTGTACTGACCATCCTCACGAATTGAGTAGTAAATATCTTCGCCACCTATCCCTAAGTTATCCTTTCGGATGGCGCACCAGTATAGCGTTCCGCTATTGGTTATGGAGGGGTAAAACTCGTTGGCCTCTGTATTAATTGGGCTACCTATATTTACTGGATCCGACCAGCCTGTATCAAGCCTGTCAACATACCATATGTCAAAATCCTTTGGTTCGCCACTTTCGGCTAATGGCCTATTGGATGCGAAGTAGAGCCTAGAGCCATCGGGTGAGAAATGAGGTTCCAAGTCCGAATATGTACCAGAAAATGGAGCTACCTGAGGGGTGCTCCACCCTTCGCTAGTTTTCTTAGTATATACAATTACTGGATGCGTGTAGCTGGTAACAGTAAAGTAAAACTCATTGCCAATGGGCGATAGCGCGGCATCGCGCTCAGCCATATGGGTTGAAACTAGGTTTGGGGCAAATACCCTTGGGGTATGTGTCTCGTCAAATTTTACAGAATGTTGTTTATCCTTATTGCACGAGGTTATAAGCAACGTGATTGTCAAAAAATAGAGGGGGAGGATTTTTTTCATAATACCATTATTTTTTTGCGAATATAGTTCATACTTTGTTAAAGAGAAAAGGCTAAACCAAGCTGGTTTAGCCTTTTCTTCAGCTCTAATTGTAAACCTAAAATTGCTCTTTCTTTTTTAATAATTTTTTTAATCAATTTTTGTATGTAAACCTGATGCAAATATAGGTTGGTACAATAGGCTAATCTATAGCCTGTAATGGCTATTTTAGCCTAAGTGTTAATACTTAGAATTTAGGTTTTAAAAGGATGGTGGATAGTGAATGGCTAAATTAGCCCAGCATTTTTCAGGTGGGTTTCCATCTCTTTCTGAAGGAGCATAGCTTTAGCACGAGCAGCACCTGCAAAGCGCATCGATTGATCGGTGTAAAGTATACCTCGTGCCGAGTTAACAAGCAAGCCACATTTACTGTTCATTCCGAACTTAGCCACATCGGCTAGGCTGCCCCCTTGCTCGCCAACTCCGGGAACAAGCAGAAAATGGTCGGGAACAATTTTTCTTATTTTCTGCAGGAGTTCGGCGCGGGTTGCACCTACTACGTACATCATATTATTCTCGTTGCCCCAGTTCATCGATTTGGTTAGCACCTCTTGGTAAAGCGGTTTGCCATTGCTGGCATTTTCTATTAGCTGAAAATCGTCGAAGCTTTTGTTTGATGTTAGCGATAGGAGTATAACCCATTTGCCATCGAAATTTAGGAACGGTTCAACAGTGTCATGCCCCATGTAGGGCGATAGGGTTATGGCATGAAAATCGAGATGGTTGAAAAACGTGCGGGCATACATCCGCGATGTATTGGCTATATCGCCCCTTTTGGCATCGGCAATGGTAAATATGTTTGGATGCTTAGTACGTATATACTTAACGGTTTTTTGGAGGCTGGTCCAGCCAGTGGCTCCATACTGTTCGTAAAAGGCTAAGTTGGGTTTGTAGGCTACCGCATATTCAGCAGTTACATCAATAATTGCCTTATTAAATTCAAAAATTGGATCTTCTTTAGATAGGAGGAACTCTGGAATGCGGTTTAGGTCGGTATCGAGACCAACACACAAAAAACTTTTCTTTAGCTTTATTTGTTCAAATAGTTGCGATGCATTCATATTATCCGCTTGTTGAGAGTTCCTTGATTACTCTGTTTTGGTTTACATCTCGCTCATTTTAAGCCTTTCAGCATTTTCGGCCATTTGTAACTTCTCAATAATTTCGTCTATTTCTCCATCAACTATGGCCGAAAGATTGTAAAGGGTAAGGTTTATTCGGTGATCGGTAACCCGTCCCTGTGGGTAGTTATAGGTTCGTATTTTGGCCGATCGGTCTCCGGTTGAAACCATCGTCTTCCTTTTCGAGGAGATTTCGTCGAGGTACTTTTGGTACTCCAGGTTGTAAAGGCGAGTTCTAAGTTCGGCCAATGCCTTATCGTAGTTTTTAAGCTGCGATTTTTGATCTTGGCACTGCACAACAATACCCGAGGGTATATGCGTCAGCCTTATGGCAGAGTAAGTTGTGTTAACGCTTTGCCCGCCAGGCCCAGAGGCACAAAAAGTGTCTTTACGTATGTCTTCAGTTCTTAAATCGATATCAAATTCTTCTGCTTCGGGAAGAACTGCCACTGTTGCCGCCGATGTGTGAACTCTGCCTTGAGTTTCGGTTTGAGGTACGCGTTGAACACGGTGTACCCCCGATTCGTACTTAAGAATTCCGTACACTCCATTCCCTTTCACGTTGATAACCACCTCCTTGTATCCACCAACAGTTCCCTCGGAAAAGTGTGTTACATCGTATTTCCAGCCTTTACGCTCGATGTATTTGGTGTACATTCGGTAGAGATCTCCTGCAAATATGCTGGCCTCGTCGCCACCCGTTCCTGCTCTAATTTCCAGAACAGCATTTTTGCTATCCTGAGGGTCGGCGGGCACAAGTAAAAGTTTTATTTCTGTTTCTAGATTCTCTTGCTCTTCCTCTAGGCTTTCGATTTCCATCTTGGCCATTTCGCGCATTTCATCATCCTTTTCGGTGCTGAGCAGCGCTTTCGACGACTCAATGTTGCTAAGAATGTTTTTGTACTTGTCGTAGGCATCGACAATTGGCTCCAGCTCACGGTACTCCTTGTTAAGGCTAACGTAGCGTTTCATATCGGCCATAACGGCAGGGTCGGTTATTTGTTGACCAATCTCCTCAAATTTTTGCCGTAATCCTTCTAGTTTCGATAGTATTGTGTTTTCGCTCATATCTCTCTCAAAATTGCTGCAAAGTTAAAACATTTATTCCAAATTCTATTTATATGGCGTAAGCTTAAAAGCTATAAATGCAACATGGCAAAAGCGAAATTAGTATGGGGGCTAACTTCGCTTTTGCTCACCAAATCCAATAAAGGAGTGGGTAAAAAAGTATTTGTGATTTAATTCTTACTCGGTTTCACAGTCTTTAATGTTAATCTCAACTGTTTTAAAGGAAAAAATCCCAGCAGTACCATAGAAAATTATGGTATCAAAAAAATCTCTTTTAACTACTTTCTCGTAGTCTGTAACTTTAATCTTTTTTTCGGTTGTTCTAAGTGGAACCATTTCCCAGAAAAGGGAGATGTCTTTTCCTTTTGTGTATTGTTTAGATTTGCAGTCTGTTGTCTCGTAGTTTCCCACAGCAACCCTTTGAACGCCACATGACGTGGCAACAAATAGAATTATTGCAAGGGATAAAAGATTTTTGGTTGATTTCATATGAATCTACATATTTTGTTATCTGGCCTAAATTTACAATTATAATACCAAAGGTAAAAATTTAGATTACCAGTTTGGGTTTTGGTTTTACTAGTTGTTTTAATGTTGAACTATAACTTAGTTGAACAAATGTAAT
>CAZTFJ010000083.1:0-9265 GCA_964612255.1 uncultured Rikenellaceae bacterium
CAAAGGTGCCGCAGTACCAATTGCTTTTGAGACAATAGATATACCTCATGGATTAAGCATGAGCTTTTTGGCACCTGCATATCGAAAGTGAAAGGACTCTTGGTTTCACCTTTGGGGAAATCTATATTATGGTCAACAAATTTTTCTTTACGCCCCTTGTTTGGCAAAGAACCCAAGTAGGTTTGCACAAGAGGTTTAAATGTTTCGATATCGATATTACCAACAAACACAAAGGTAAAGTCGCTAGCATCGGCAAACCTATCGGTGTAAATTTCCTTAATCTTAGCAAATTCTACTTTTTTAAGGAGCTCGCTATTCATTGGGCTTCGACGTGGATGTCTGCCGCTCATGATATAGTTAATTGAATCGCTAAAAATCATATTAGGATTGCTACCAGCATTTTGCAGAACAGCCTGAATTCGTGACATATACCCATTGTACGACGACTCATCGAAGCGAGGGTTAGTGAAATACAAGTGAACTAGCTGAAGCATCTCCTCAACATCGTTGGGCGATGCGTTACCATTGAAACCCTCTTCGTTTTCGCCTAAAGTAGGCACAACATTTACCTTTTTACCAGCAAGCATTTTTTCTAAGTCAACGCGACTCAATTCTCCCACTCCACTCATCATGGCAATGGCAGAAACCATTTGAGCCGAAGGCACATACTCGTCGCTTACCAAGGAGAATCCGCCAGGACTATATGCCGACATTAGGATTTCGTCCTCTTTAAAATCGGTAGGTTTAACAATTACCTTTACACCATTTTCGAGTTGCCATTCGTAGGCATTGAGCACTTCGTTTTTGGTTTCACTCTTAATAGCACCTGGCTTAGGCAAATCGCTGATTAGAGGTTCTGTTGAAACATTATCGACATAGGCCTCAAGGTTAGCGGTTTTCATACCCTTGTTAAGAGCAATAATTGCTTCTTTGCTAGGAATATTCTCTTTCTCCTTATCGGAAGCAGTGATGAAGATAACCATATTATCATCGGTAATCCATTCCTTAGCCTTGGTGTTTACATCATCAACAGTAATTGACGGAATTAGCGATTGAGAGAACATATACTCAAACTCAATCCCAGGGATTGGCTCGTTTTCGGTGAAATGGGCAAAATACTCCCAAACCAAATTGGAGTTTTTAACCTTTTCGCGCTCCTTATACTGATTTTCGATTGACCGAAGCAACTCAGCCTTAGCCCTATCGAGTTCTGTTTGGGTAAACCCATGCTGTAAAACTCTGTAATTCTCTTCGAGAAGCGTTTTTAAAGATCTTTCAATCTGATTCTCGCGAGCTATTGCAAGAGAAACGTATGCTGCTTTTGTGCGAACCAAATCGGCATGTTGAGTGAAAGCCGCTACAAATGGTGGGTTTTCAGTTTGCACCAACTCGTTGAATCGAGCATTTAGCATTTGTGAGTAAAGGTTCTCAACAAGGGAATTGCGATAATAACCCAAATTTTTATCTTCGGCAGCAACAACTGGGTGCTTGTAATACACCTCAACCATTGTACGAGTAATTTCAGGATCGGTAAATATTCCTACGCGAGTTTCGTTATGATCGGGCACCTCAAAATCGGGGCGAGGCTGACGATTTTCACGAGCAGGGATTTTGTTGAACCGTTCTTTTACCTTTGCTTCCATGGCTTGTGGATCGAAATCGCCAACAATGATAAGCGCCTGCAAATCGGGGCGATACCAGTCTTGATAAAAGCGACGAAGAGTTTCGTATTTATGATTATTGATAACGTCGATGCTACCAATAACATCGCGTACAGCATATTTTGATCCCTCAAGTAGAGTGTTCATTTTCTCGCGTTGGGCTCTAAACTCAGCAGTTCGTCTGGTACGCCACTCCTCACGTATAACACCACGCTCGGCGTCTATTTCCTCCTCCTCAAAAGCAATGTAGCTTGACCAATCATGCAGGATAAGCAAAGCCGAGTCGATAATTGTTTCGCGAGTTAAAGGCACATTTGAAAGATTGTAAGCGGTAACATCCTGACCAGTAAATGCATTTACGTTATGGCCAAACTTAACACCAATATTCTCGAGAAAGTTTAGCACGCCTTTTCCTGGGTAGTTAACAGTTCCATTAAAAGCCATATGCTCGGTAAAGTGAGCAAGACCATCCTGATCGTCGGCTTCGAGGATTGCTCCAACATTATGGACAATGTAAAATTCTGCACGATCCTTAGGCTCAGCATTCTTGCGAATATAGTAACGCATACCATTATCGAGCTCGCCGATAATTACTTTTGAGTCAACTGGAAGTGGTGTGCTCCAGTTAACACCTGCTTGTTGCGCCAATAGCCCTTGGCTAAAAAGCAAAAAGGCAACTAGCATCATTTTGAAATTGAAGTGTTTCATGTTTTTTGTAATTCAAATAAATTTTAGGTTAATGTGTTGATTTTTGAAAAATCAAAGGTATAGACTTTATGTAAATGGGATAGTTTAAAAAAGCTAAAATGCATTATTAGGGGCAACAAAACATAAATGGGATGACTATTAGCCACCCCATTTACAATAGTTAAGAATTAAAATTATTTCTTGGGAGCATTTTTCAACACCTCAACAAGAAACTTCCAGAACATATCAACGGTATCAATTTTCACCTTCTCGTCTGGAGAGTGAGGGTAACGGATAGTGGGTCCAAAAGAAATCATATCGAGATTTGGATAAACGCCACCTAAAATTCCACACTCAAGCCCTGCATGAATAGCTTTAACTTCTGGAGTTTTGTTCCAATTAGCCTTGTAAACTTCGCTCATCGCTTTAAGTATAGCTGAATCCATATTAGGTTTCCAGCCTGGGTAAGCGCCAGAGAAATCAACTTCGGCACCAGCCATTTCAAAAACAGAAGCAATTTTTTGGGCAAGAGCTTCTTTAGCTGAATCAACCGAGCTACGAAGTAAGCACTGAACAAAGATTTTACCATTATCGCTATAAACGCGAGCTAAATTGGTTGAAGTTTCTACCAATCCTGGCATTGCATCGCTCATGCGAATAACACCGTTTGGACATCCAAATACGCTGCGAATAATACCCCACTGCGCTTTAGCGTCTATTACAGACTTTGGTGCTTCTACTTTCTCAACTACAAAAGTCATATCGGGCTCTACCTGAGAAAATTCAGCCTTAAAAATAGCTAAGTGCTCCTGAGCCGATTTTTCGAGCTGCGACAGCTTATCGGCGGGCACCCCAACAACAGCAAACGCTTCGCGTGGTATTGCATTTCGAAGGCTTCCCCCATCGATACTGGCAATGCGCATTGAGAGTTCATTTTCGGCATAGCGTAAGTAACGGAAAAGCAGCTTAATCGCGTTACCCCTGCCAGTGCTAATATCCATACCCGAATGGCCACCCTTTAGGCCAGTCATTGCAAGCTTAGCAAAAGCGTAACCTGCAGGAGCTGCTTCCTCGTTGTAGCCAAGTTGGATGTTTGCATCAACTCCACCAGCGCAACCTACATATAACTCACCCTCATCCTCAGAATCGAGGTTCATTAAAATATCGCCCTTAAGCATACCTGGTTTTAGGTTAAAAGCACCAGTCATGCCAGTTTCTTCATCAATTGTAAAAAGGGCTTCTACTGGACCGTGAACCAATGTATTATCCTCGAGCACAGCCATAGCAGCTGCAACTCCAATACCATTATCGGCGCCTAGGGTTGTGCCATTGGCCGTTACCCACTCGCCATCTACGTATGCCTCAATGGGATCTTTCTCAAAGTCATGCTGCTTGTCGCTGTTCTTCTGTGGAACCATATCGAGATGCCCTTGAAGAATAATTCCCTTTCTATCCTCCATACCAGCTGTTGCAGGTTTGCGAATAACTACGTTACCCACCTCATCGACAATAGTTTCTAGGCCAAGGTCCTTACCAAACTTGGTCACAAAATCAACAGCAGCCTGTTCATGCTTTGATGGACGTGGAATTTGAGTAAGGTTATAAAAATGTTTCCATAGGATTTTTGGATCCAGATTAGCAATTGAATTACTCATAACAATAATTTTTAACGTTTAACTTATATTGATGCTGATAAAGATAGCTGTTTTTAGCAAGTCATGGGCTACACTTTATCAATATTTGCAATGTTTAACTTAGGGCAATTGCAGAACGAACTTTAGACTACAATTAGCGTTCAATGGTTTATCTAAAGGTATAGGTTTTGTATAACATGAAATGCAACATTTTTCCGTTAACATTGTTTAATTAAAAAACTGACAAACTCGTAACAATATATGTATATATTTGCATTTTAAATAAAAAGCAACCAATTATGAGAAAACTTTTGCTACTTGCCGCTGCTCTTTTAGGCTTATTTTACATTGGCCACTCACAAAACGACAAAGGAGAGGTTAAATGGTACACTTTTGAAGAGGCCGTTGAGCTAAACAAGACCAATCCAAAAAAGATTTTTATAGATGTTTATACCGACTGGTGCAGCTGGTGTAAAGTAATGGACAAGAAAACGTTTAGCCATCCAACCATAGCAGCATACCTTAACAAATATTTCTACCCTGTTAAGTTTAACGCAGAATCGAAAGCCCCAATTACATTCCAAGGAATTTTGTTCGAGAACAATGGTTCTGGGAACAGAAGCCCTCATGAGCTGGCTGCCGCTTTGCTTCAAGGAAAAATGTCATACCCTTCTGTAGCATATATGGACGAAGAGAACAAGCTGCTCACTGCCGTTCCTGGCTATTATCCACCTGAGCAAATGGAACCTATTTTGAAGTATTTTGGTGGCAATCATTACAAGACCACTCCATGGGAAGAGTATAGCAAGGCCTTTGTGAGTACTATAGAAGCAGCTGAATAGTTTCTTAAACTATTTAACATAAGAAAGGCTTTGGAGAGCATCCAAAGCCTTTCTTATGTTTTATAACTTATTAATATACTCCTTAGGAATCCTGAGCAAAGGTCCAAATTGGTGAAAAGTGAAAACTTGGGAGTAAAAATCTTTATCGGAGTTAGATATTTTAACCTGCATTGGTACTGGCAAACGGTAATAAACAACATCGAGCCTAGGCGAGTCTTTCTCTTTAGCAAGATTTTCGAGAACTTTTGTTCCACCCCAATCGTCTACCATATCTAAAGAGATGAGTACAGGACTACCACTCAAATCGCTTGAGGGCAAAACGCCACGGGTATCGGAGAATCGAAAAAGGATAGCCGAATTATTTGAGCCATTAGCCACCGGATTGAAATTAAACCAATGAGTAGCGGTATATGAAAATACTTTACCTGTAAAAAGCGTAAGGTAATCCTCTTCGAGCCTAGTAATTTCATTTAGCACTTCCTTGGCAGCCTGTCCTTCGGCCACAAAATCGGCATCGCCAGCTAGCAGCTCCATCCTTCGCTTACGAAGCGAGAAAATAAAATCGGCCGCTTCGCGAGCCTTCTCCTCGAATGAACGCTCTACCACAACCGACTTGTGCACAGGCACTCGTACAAAAGTGCTATCTTGCACTACACGAGAGTAATGGGTTGTTTTTTCGGTTGCAATGTAGGGTGCTGGACTTAAATCGACATAATTTACAGCCTTGGAGTTTATATTCGCTTTAGCCATCTCGGTGGCTGAGCTAAAAGTAGCATAGGAGGCCGGAATAACTAACCCTTCCTTTACTATCTTTAGAAAATCGACAGGAAACTCCTCCGAAGGTTCAACCACAAAAAGCGATTGCATATCAGCTTGGTTAAAAGAGGTAACGTTAACATCTTGAATTGACCAAGACTGCTTTTTGGATGTAGGAACATTCTCAACACCTAAATACTTCAGTGCATATCGTGCATAAGGACCGGGAATAACCTCAGTGTACTTCGCAACCACCTTTACCTTAAGATATGTTTTAGGCAAAGCGTAAACCATACCCTTAGGCGACAACTCAACAGCCTGCTCAATTGGGCTAATGGTTGTTATAGGTTTCTTTGAACATGACGATGCCAAGAGAGTTAATGCTACTAGCGATAAAAAAAACTTGTTCATACCAATTCAATTATAATTTCTGTTGATTGTAATTTATAACTTACGGTTATGCTACAAAGGTAGCAAGCAACTTCAACAATTACGAAAATAATGATCGTAAACGAAGCTAAATATCATTCTCAATAGTTTTAAATGCCTCACCTATTGATTCTACAAGAACGTTTGCTACTAAAGCAGTTTTACCTATTTCTCTAACCAGAATATCGGCTGCAAGGCCATGTAAATATACTGCCAAAACACAAGCATTCTCAGCGGTGTAACCCTGCGCAAGCAAACCAGTAATTAAACCCGTTAACACATCGCCACTTCCCCCCGAAGCCAGCCCAGAGTTACCAGAACTGTTTATAAAGACCTCTCCCGATGGAGTAACTACCTGCGTATGGGCTCCCTTAAGAACAATTACCACTTTATGCTCGGCCGATTTTTTTTGTGCAAGTATTAGCCTTTCATAAGCACTATCGGTTGCACCAAACAGCCTGTTAAACTCGCCTACGTGGGGAGTTAAAACAGTATTTTCGGGTAATAAAGCTAGCATCTCACTATTGCTTGCCAATATATTTAAACCATCGGCATCGACCACTAAGGGGGAGGTAACATTTCTCAACAAGGATAAAAACGCCTCAACGGTGTTTGGGTGTGAACCAACACCCGGGCCAAAAGCAACGGCAGAATACTTACTCAGCTCAGGTACCATAGTAATTCTCTCATCATTAGCATCAATCTGGGCCAATGCCTCTGGAGCCAAGTTCTGCATTACGGTGTATCCCTTTTTGGGAATATGCGCAGTAACCAGCCCGGCACCAGCCCTAAGGCAGGCTTTTGTACACAAAGCAGCCGCGCCCATCATTCCGTAACTGCCAGCCACTACCAGAGCGTGACCAAAAGTCCCTTTGTGACCAAAGGCAAGCCGTTTAAGATACAATGATTTAGCAAAAGCACTATTAA
Source organism: uncultured Rikenellaceae bacterium (assembly GCA_964612255.1). Taxonomy (GTDB): domain Bacteria; phylum Bacteroidota; class Bacteroidia; order Bacteroidales; family Tenuifilaceae; genus Perlabentimonas. Next base: position 6,937 of record CAZTFJ010000083.1, read on the forward strand.
CAAAACGATATGGGGTAACTTTTTGAGCAATTATTTCGGGGTGTAACCCAATATCAACAATTTGCCATTCGCCAACAAAACAGCTGTTTTCGGGGAAAATAAAACTCAACTTTGGAAATTGCAAAGTAAAAGTATGCCAAGCCTTAATTACCGGATTTAAATTTGGGCTAGGATTATTCTCGCCAAAAAGCCCTGAGGGAATATCAACCGAAATAATTTTGGCATTAGTCTCATTCAAATGGCTCACCAATAAAGCAGGCAGCCCTTCAAGCGGTCTGGTTAGCCCCGAGCCGAAAAGGGCATCAACAATAATTGTATCTTTAGAGATATCTGGAAAATCACTTTTGCTTGCTAAGTAGCTAATACTTACTATGCCCTGCTGCTCTAACCTTTTTACGTTAAGGGATAAGTCGTTTGAATAGTTTTTAGATTGAAGGATATAAACATCTACCAAATACCCAATTTGTGTAAGCATACGAGCAAGTGCCACACCATCGCCACCATTATTGCCTGGCCCCGCAAAAACAGCAAACCTTTTAGCGTATGCGCATAACGGAACTACATATTGCAACAGCCTGAATGCCGCACGCTCCATTAAATCGATTGACTTTATAGGTTCGTTGGCAATGGTAAATGCATCAATATCCTTAATTTGGCTACAGCAAAATATTTTCATTCAGCTTTTCAGTTAATTTTAAACAAAGATAAAACTTTTATATGTAAGCTGTTATTGCCTTGAAATTAATGCTAAACGATTACATTTTGCTAAATTGCACCCCTAAACACTTGCAGAAATGGATACCTTTAAAATTGAAAACGAGTACATTCAGCTAATCCAACTACTTAAAGCCTCACGAATGGCTCAAAGCGGTGGTGAGGCGCAGCAACTAGTTGTAGAGGGACTTGTAAAAGTAAACGGCACAACCGAAAGCAGAAAAAGGGCCAAACTAAGACCCGGCGATGTAGTTGAGTTTAACGGCAAAAGCATAACTATAACTTAATAGTTTTAAATGCTTACATATTTTCACATAATAAGAAGTTTAATTTTGCTTGTACTCGCTACAATTACATATCAAGCAGCGGGTCAGGCAAAATATTTTGTGGAATTCTGTGATAAAAAAGGGACAGGCTACAGCATATCGAACCCTAACAAATTTCTTTCAGAAAAATCGATTGAGCGAAGAGCAAAGCAAGGATTGAGCATCACCCAATCGGACCTACCCGTTTCGCAACGCTATTTAAACCAAATATCAAGGTTAGGCGCAAAGATACATTTCACATCAAAATGGCTAAATGGTGCTGTTTGCGAAATACACGACAGCCAAACATTGAACAGAATAAGGCGAAAAAGTTTTGTTAAAGGCATCGAAATGGTATTTGACCCCAATGTACGGAACACCATTACACCCAACTTTGCAACCTACAATGCCTATACTGCACCTACAGACACTACCAACTTTTACAACTACGGCTCCGGATACAAACAAATATCAATGCTAAATGGGCACAAACTCCATAATTTAGGCTTTAGAGGTAGTGGAATAACCATTGCCATTCTCGATGGTGGTTTTTTTAAGGCTGATATTCTCGCTGCATTCGATAGCCTTTGGATTAATAACAGAATTGTTTTTGAGAAAGATGTGGTAAATTCATCATCGGATATTTACCAAGAGAACTCGCATGGAATGTTTGTGCTCTCAATTTTAGGTTCAAACATTAGCGGTATGCTTGTAGGCACGGCACCCGAAGCCAATTATGCCCTAATAAGATGCGAAGACACCAACTCCGAACAGGTTATTGAAGAATACTACTGGGCTGCTGCTGCCGAGATAGCCGATAGTGTAGGTGCCGATATTATAAACTCGTCGTTGGGATTTTACGACTACGACGCCAACTGGCAAGACTTAACCTACGCACAACTTAACGGCACAACATGCCCCATAACAAAAGCCGCAAATTTGGCTTCGGAAAAAGGTATGCTTGTAATAGCCAGCGCAGGGAATGAGGCCACTACCGATTGGAAACATATAAATGCACCGGCTGATGCTCTTAATTGCATAGCTGTTGGATCTGTTGATGAAAATGGCAACGTATCATCGTTCAGTTCAATTGGGCCAACCTACGATGGCAGAACAAAACCCGACGTAGTAGCACTTGGCGAGAACACAACAATTCAAACAACAACTGGCGAAATTGGTACTTCAGATGGAACATCATTATCGGCACCAATAATTGCAGGACTAGCAGCTTGCCTATGGCAAGCCCAGCCAAACTTAACAGCTAACGAATTGGCAAACATAATCCGAAAATCGGGCAACCTTTACAATAC
>CAZTFJ010000084.1:0-9260 GCA_964612255.1 uncultured Rikenellaceae bacterium
TTTCTTTTGATGCCTTATTCCACTCCTTAGCCGTAGAATTTACTCTGGCAGCCAACTCCTCGGCGCTTTCGCAAAGGGCTTTTTTGGCTTCTAGGTTTGCTTTTTGCTCCTCCCGCAGGCTCTCAAAATGCTCCTGATGGCGCTTATTAATCTTTGATGTAACCTCCTTGAAACGCTCCCAAATTTCGGTTCGGTTCTCGTTGGGTACAGGACCTATCTCGCGCCACTGATTGTGGAACTTTTGTAACTTTTTAAAAGCCACAATAATAGATGGCTCAATAAGCAGCTCTTCGGCTCTCTCGCAAAGGGTAATTTTTTCCTCCAGATTCTTTTTAAGATCAAGGTCTTTGAGCTCCTTATTAATTTTCACATAATCGTAAAAATTCTGAACGTGGTGATGATAAGTTTCCCATAAATCGTTTAGGTTGGCTTGGGGTACGGGGCCAATCTCTCGCCAGCGTTGCTGCAACTCCCTAAAATCTTGAAAGGTTTGGTTTACCGACTCATTGCGATTTACCAGTTCCTTAATCTCCTCTATAATATCTTGCTTCTTCTCTAAGTTGTTCTGCTTTTGACTCTCCAAATCGCGGTTATAGGCCGATTTTTTTTCACGATACTGCCTTAGCAGTTCCTTAATTTGAGGCTCCATTGGATCGTCGGGAGCTTCAAATTCCTCAATTTCGCCGCCGGCATCTATCCACTCCTTACGCTTTTTCTCAAACTCGGCTTTATGCTTTTTGTAAAAATTCAGCTTAATACTCTCTACCTCATTTCTAATCTTCTGAATAGATTTTGTTTCTAACAGATTTTTTAGCCTTTCGACTAACTCTGAGGTTGTTAAACCCGAATAATCAACAGGTTCGTTGTTGTGGTCATCATCCTCGTCATCAGCGTCCTCATCGTGTTCGGGTTCGTCTTCCTCATCCTCGTCAGCTTCATGATCTTTTTCGTCAACAAGCTCTGCTTCCGCTTTAGGCTGTTCTTGAGAGACTGGTTCTGACTGAGTATTTTCGGCAACAGCTTCGGTTGATTCGGCTTTGGATTTTCCGTCGTCTTCTGCCAATTGCGAATTAACTTCATCGTTAGTAGGGGCATCCTGAGTATTTTCGGCATTGCCGAACTGATCATCATTGATCTGATCCTTCTGGTCTTTAAGTTCCATGAATTAGAGTATTAGCGATAAAAAGTACAGTAGAAAAATATGCGAAAAACATTAACTTTTTTCAGCTTACGAAAATACGCAATAACTAGTAATAGTCAAACTTATTTTGGGAAAATCAGCGTTTTAATAAGCACCTTGAAGTTGTTTGCAAACTAAAAAGCCTTGCAAAACCTAAACGTTTTGCAAGGCTCAACCAATAGAGTTAGTTATTACAAGTTAGCTCACGATAACTTTTCTAGCAGGTTTTTCAATTGCCTCTTCCCTTTTGCTAAGGATAATTTCTAAAATACCTTCCTTATACGACGCATCAATTTTGGAAGTATCTATTGATTTTCCAAGATTAAAGTTACGCTCAAAAGAGCATTTGCTAAACTCATTTAGCAAATAGTTCACATCGTTATCCTGATTAACATTAGCCGAAACTTTTAGCACGTCCTTATCGATGTTAACCAAGAAATCGTTTTTGCTGTAACCAGGCACTGCCATTCTAATGCGAAACTCCTTCGACTCTTCAATAATATTCACTGCAGGCATTTTGTTGCAGTCCTTTACATAAGCATTAGCAGCACGTGCAAATCGATTGGCAAATTCGCTATACTCATTCTGAGCAGATGGGGTTCTCATAGCCCTTGGGCGAGAAATACTTAGTAGTGTCATATTCATTTGTTTTTAATTGTTATACTTATTTTGATTTATAACAACAATCATAAAAAATGTACCAACACACGAATTGCGCCATATTGACACTTTAAAAGAAACAAACAAGCCATATTGACGCTTAATGTATTTTTTTTATTGAAATTGAATGCCGTTATGTACAATTTTCTTATAGCTTTGCGTTTTTATAGCATTTAAGCACCCAAAACATCTTCCGTTGGCAAAATTTGTACGATTAGCAATTCTTACAATTTTAGTAGCCCAAGCTAGCTGGGCAATTTCTCAAGATTATGGTATTGTTAAGGGTTACATCACAGACTCTAACGGAAACCCTATTCCATTTGCAAATATTATCTTAGTTGATTTAGATATAGGTGCTGCGAGCACAAGCACTGGATTTTATCAAATTAGAGTACCAACCACAGACTCCATATATCTTCAATTCTCATCTATAGGGTATCAAACAAAAACGGAAAAGGTGCTGCCAAGCCAAAAGGTAGTTATCACGTTAAATGTTTCGCTTGAAGAGATATCGAGCCGAATTGGAGAGGTAACCATATCGGCATCAAACGCTCAGTTTGGCAATATCGAAAGGATTAACCACAAGGATATTGAATTTTTACCAAGCGCGTCGGGCAGCTTTGAATCGATACTGAAATCGTTGCCAGGTGTTTCATCATCAAACGAAATGAGCTCTCAGTACTCGGTTCGTGGTGGCAATTTTGACGAGAATCTGGTTTATGTAAATGATATTGAGGTGTATAGACCCTTTCTAATTCGCTCGGGACAGCAAGAAGGTCTGAGCTTTATTAACTCCGATATGGTTGATGGGGTAGAGTTTTCGGCCGGCGGGTTTAATGCCGAGTATGGCGATAAGATGTCGTCGGTACTAAGCATTAAATATAAGACTCCCAACGAGAATATAGCAAAAGTTGAAGCCAGCCTCTTGGGTGCCAGTGGACTGGTACAAGGAATTAGCAAAAACCAAAAGTTTAGTCATATCACCGGAATAAGGTATAAAACATCTCAATATTTCTTAAAAAGCCTTGATGTTGGTGGCGAGTACAAACCAGCTTTTTTCGATTTCCAAACGCATCTTACTTGGCGTGTTAGCCCAAAGTTTAAAATTAGCTTACTGGGCAACATATCTACAAACCATTACAGGTTTACACCCACCGTAAGAGAAACCCGATTTGGCTCATTTAGCAACGCACTGCAACTCAGGGTATACTACGAAGGGCAAGAGGCAAACAAGTTTGAAACGTTACAAGGAGCCTTAAGCAGTGAGTATAGACCCAACGACAACATCTTACTAAAATTTATTGGTAGCACCTACGCGGCTAACGAGTCGGAAACATTCGACATTATTGGGCAGTACCTGTTAAATGAGCTCGACAACTCGTTAGGTTCTACAACATACGGCGATAGCTTGATTAATGTTGGGGTTGGGGGGTTTCTTAAGTATGCTCGCAACTTTTTAATAGCTAATTTTTACCGAGCCGAGCATCTTGGGATTGCAACCACAGAAAACAACACGCTAAAATGGGGTATCAATATTCAGCACGAGCGGATTTGGGATAGGATTAACGAGTGGGATTTAATTGACTCGTCGGGATATATCATTCCGCAAAACCCAGAGCAGCTAAGTTTACAAAACTTTATAAAATATAATAACACCAACGCTTCCAACAGGTTTGCAGGATATGTACAAAACAGTTACAAGTTTTTGCTTAACAAGTTATCGATTACAGCAACAGGTGGGATTCGTTTCACCTACTGGACATTTAACAACGAGTTAAATATTAGTCCACGGGCATCTGTTCTGCTAAAACCCTATGATGATAGCAGTATTTCGTTTCATGCCTCGGGTGGCTACTACTACCAACCACCACTTTACAAGGAATATAGATACCCTAACGGCACCCTTAATTCTAACATATCGGCTCAAAAGGCGGTGCATATAGTATTGGGGACACAATACCTATTTAATGCTTGGGATAGACCCTTCAGACTGCAAGTTGAGGCTTACCATAAAGAATTTGAACAACTAATTCCCTACAAAATAGACAATGTAAGAATTGTGTATGCTGGCGAGAACAAAGCCAAAGGATACGCCCAAGGCATCGACCTAAAAATTAATGGAGAGTTTGTTCCTGGTGCCGAATCATGGGCTAGCCTTTCGGTGATGAGAACATACGAGGATGTTAGCAACGATATGTATGTTGATGCTAATGGTCAAACCATTGAACCAGGCTACTACCCCAGACCAACCGACCAACGATTTAGTTTAGGGCTATTTTTTCAGGATTATATCCCCAGAAACCCCTCCTACAAGGTTCATTTAACAGGATATTTTGGGACAGGTTACCCCGTGGGCATACCTGGTTCGGAAAGGTGGGATTTGCTAACCCGTATGCCATCGTACAAACGAGTTGATATGGGCTTTACAAAATCGTTTGGAGAGCAAAATCAAACTCCGTTTGCGAAAACTCCTTGGCTAAAAGATTTTTGGATTGGTGTTGAGGTTTTTAACCTGTTCAACTTCACAAACACCATATCGTACCTGTGGGTAGAAACCGTTTCGAACCAAAATAACGAATCGGGACTTTATGCAGTTCCTAATTACTTAACATCGAGACGGATAAATGTAAAAATATCAGCAAAATTTTAAAACAATACCCCACCACAGTGATTAAAGAAATTTTCATTCTGTTGAAAAGGGCTGTTTTTTTACTAATTTTGCCATGCTAATAAGCTTTACAAAGGCGCATATCAAAATGATGCACGCTTGATATTATTTTAGCAAATCAACAATTCGTATTTCCGCCACTCATGACAGGTAAAGAAATTTGGCAAATAGTATTTCCTTGGATTCGCAACAAGTACATCCTAACTTCGGCAATTTTTTTGCTGTGGATGTTGCTATTTGATAGCAGCAACTGGATTGATGGCTACAGCGAATACAGGAAAATTAAGCGTTTTGAGCAGGAAAAAAAATACTACCTCGAGAAGATAGAAAACGACCGTAAACGGCTAAACGAGCTACGAACCAATAACGAGAATTTGGAAAAGTTTGCCCGCGAGCAGTATTTAATGAAAAAGCCCGACGAGGAGATATTTGTTATTTCTCCAGATTAAAAAGCTAGCACATTTTCCTAAACCAACTCCAAAAGCACTACGTTCTCAACGTGATGTGTGTGCGGAAACATATCGACAGGTTGAATGCGTGTAACCCTATACTCCTCTCCAAGCATTGATATATCGCGCGCTTGCGTTGCAGGGTTACAAGAAACATACACTATGCGCTTGGGCTTTGCTTGCGAAATATTCTTAATCACATCGGGATGAACACCTGCACGAGGCGGATCGAGCACAATTACATCGGGTGCACCATGCTCTGCAAAGAATGGCTCTGTTAGCACATCCTTCATATCGCCCGCCACAAAAAATGTATTGGTAATTCCATTAATACTTGAATTCACCTTAGCATCCTCAATGGCTTCAGGAACGTACTCAACACCGATAACCTTTTGGCATTTATTGGCCAAAAAATTAGCAATTGTTCCGGTGCCAGTATATAGATCGTAAACGAGCTCGTTACCAGTTAGCGTAGCAAAATTACGCGTAACTTTATACAGCTCGTATGCCTGTTGCGAGTTGGTTTGGTAAAAACTCTTAGGCCCTACCTTAAACTGAATGCCCTCCATTTGCTCCATAATATAATCGTTGCCATGGTAGCAAATTATATCCAAATCGTTAATAGTATCGTTAACCTTAGGGTTTACAACATACATGAGCGAGGTTATCTGCGGAAAAAGATTTTTTATATGCTCAAGCAATGCAAAAGTTTTAGGCTCATCGTCCTCAAAAACCGAGAGAATAACCATAACATCACCGGTTGAAGCAGTACGAATAATCAAATTGCGAAGTAACCCTTTACCTTCCCTAATATTATAATACGTATAACCATTGCTATATGCAAAGTCGTGAACAGCCAACCTAATGCTATTTGAGGGTTCTGGTTGTAAAAAGCACTCATCAACCTGAAAAACTTTATCGAACTTACCAGGAACATGAAATCCTAACACGGGGTGCTGCTCAAAATTCTCTCCGCTTTCAATCTCCTCGCGGGTAAGCCAGCGGTTGTGACTAAAAGTAAACTCGAGCTTATTGCGATAGTACTGAGTTTTTTCTGACCCAAGAATAGGTGAAATTTCGGGTAAAGCAATCTTCCCTATACGAGTTAGCTGGTCAGTTACCTGCTTCTGCTTAATTTCTAGCTGTTTTGGGTATGGCAAACTTTGCCACTTACAGCCCCCACACACACCAAAATGCGAGCAAAATGGGTCAACTCGCATAGACGAAAGTTCATGGTAAGCCGTAACATACCCCTCCATATAATTTTTCCGTTTTTTCGACACCTGAATATCAACCAAATCGCCAGGCACGGCAAATGGAACAAATACCACTTTACCATCAACCTTAGCAATGGCTTTGCCTTCGGCAGCTAGGTCAACAATTCTAATATTTTCGAGGTGTGGGTTTGGCCTACGTTTTCTCACTTTAGCTACATTTGTTGATTGAACGATATTTGCATTTTGGTGTTTACCAAAGCGTGGCAAAGTTAACAAAAATGTTGTATGGATTCATTAACTCACATAGTACTTGGCGCAGCAACCGGAGAGGTTATTCTGGGTAAAAAAGTTGGCAATAAAGCCTTAATTTGGGGAGCAATTGCTGGTTCACTACCCGATTTTGATACAATTTTCACCCCACTACTATCGCCAATTGATGGTCTTTTCTTTCATCGTGGGGCCAGTCATGCATTTATTTTTGCACTAATTGCAGCGCCAATATTGGGTTATATTGCCTCACGTTTTCATAAAGATAAGCTATTTATGCAATGGACCTTCATGTCGTTACTTGCCATCATGACACACTCCACCATTGATATTTTAAACACCTATGGTACGGCTTTACTATTACCATTTAGCAACCAAAGGCTAGCTTTTGATGCTATTGGAATTGTAGATTTTGCATTTTTAATTCCCATAACAACGCTATTAACCATTCTAATTATAAAGCCCCAAGCGTCGCCAAAACGTAAAAAGTATGCCATTTGGATACTAGCTTATTCTGCATTTTTTGTTGTTTTTGCAATTTCAAACAAGCTATACATTGAGCAAAATGTAAAAAAACAGCTACAAAGCAAGGGAATAGAGTTCTCCCGATTAAATACAGCCCCACTTCCCTACACCAACTTTCTATGGCTTGTAATGGCCGAAGATACTTCAGGTTTTCACTATGGGTATATCAGTAATTTTGACAAGCAACCCCTTAAAACAAACTACATTAAACGAAATAATCAACTTCTGCAGGGCAATTTAAATGGTAGTTCAGAAATTGAAAAGATTAAAAGTTTCACCAAAGGGTTTTATACTGTTGAGCAACAAGGCAAAAACACATTTCTAATATACGATCTTCGATTTGGATCGCTTGATATCGATAACCCTGACAACTGGTATGTATTTACCTTTAATATTAACAAGTATGATGAGAAATTAGATATAGCCACTACAGGGCCAGATCGTAAATTAAACTGGGAAAATTCCTTAAAATATTTCAAAAGAGTTTTTAGAGATTTATAAACCCAACATTTTTGTTTTGCTATTTATTGTCATGACCAATCATTTTTTTTACCTTTACCATATTGATAAAGCAATCAACCCTTACCATTATGAACAACCTATTTATTAAGGGCACCAGCAAAACTCCAGAGATTGATTTTTCGCCAGGGATGATCCAGCTATCAGGGCGATCAATTCCTGAGGATGCGGTATCGTTTTACCAACCCATAATTAAATGGATAGAGGAATACATTACTGTTCCCGAGAAATTTACAAAGGTTTCCATCACCATTGAGTATATAAACAGTGGCTCAAACAGATTTTTATACAACATCATTAAACTAATGGAAGAATGTTATGATCGGGGGAACGATATTAGCATATCATGGTACTACGAAGAGGATGACGATACAATCCAAAACCTAGGTCTCGACTTTAAAGGATTGTTCAAGGTACCCATTAACCTTATTGTTATCACCTAATAATAATTGAGATATGCATAAGTGTAAAATTTGCGGATACGTATACGACCCAAACGTTGGCGATCCAATTCAAGACATAGAGCCCGGAACAACATTTGATGAATTACCTCCCGATTGGAAATGCCCTATATGTGGGGTTCCCAAAGATGATTTTGTTGAGATAGATTAACAATAAATGTTCAAACCCACTATTAATCGAATAGTGGGTTTGAACATTTATTACGCATACACGTTTATATATATGTGAATAATATTAATCTATCAGAAGTATTAACTATGGAATTAGAAATTACATTCTCTGGCAACAAGCAAGTTATAGCCCAAGTGGGCGAACATAGCATTTTAACAGACCAGCCCCAAATGGCAGGCGGAAATAACGAAGGGCCAGCACCATTCTCACTTTTCCTAGCATCAATAGGGACATGTGCTGGAATATACGTTAAATCGTTTTGCGATCAGCGTGGAATTTCAACCGATGCTGTAACGATAACACAAAAGCACAAGTTTAACCCCACCACTCATATGATTGAAGGTATTGATTTGCAAATTAATGTTCCCAATACTTTCCCCGAAAAATATTACGATGCCCTAGTGAAAGTGGCAAACCAATGTGCCGTGAAGAAACACCTGCAAGAACCACCAAAAATTAAAGTTTACACTAGTGTGAATTAAAAAAGGGGTGAAATATTCACCCCTTTTTTGTTTGTATAATTTATAAAACTACTTGTCGAAAATTTTTGCCCACTCGTACTTTTTACGATTCTTCCAGCTACCCCGATGATATGCATAGCTCATCATAAGAGGCACAACGGTTGTAGCCTCGGCATAAACCATCTGTTCAAAAGTAGTATCAACCTTACCCCATGATGAGGCTTCTTTAAGGGTTGAACTGGAACAAGCACCATCGCGTGGATCGGCAACAGTAATTTGAACAGCATACTTATGCATTGGCACCTCATGACCAAGCACCTCGGCACAAACCACGGTATCTTGAGCAAAGTTTTTAGGCGCACCTCCACCCACCATGAACAGGCCAGTTGTTTTACCAGCGATTTTGATATCTGTTAGCTCACGAAAATCTTTTACTGAGTCGATAGAAACATGCGCCTGGGGATGTTCAACCTGATGCTTAACCAGGCCAAACCCTGCGCTACAATCGCTGAAAGCGGGAACAAAAATTGGCACATTATGCTCGTAGCAAGCCTGCACCAAGCTATCCTTTTTAACTGCATGCTCGGTAAGGTAGCGCCCCATTTCTTTAATAAATTCGCGCGAGCTGTAGATACCAGGCTTCATACCATCGGCAATGGTTTTAATGGTAGCATCGCACAC
>CAZTFJ010000085.1:0-9182 GCA_964612255.1 uncultured Rikenellaceae bacterium
GCTCTACATAGTTACTTTTAAGGATAATATGCTGGTTGTTTTTGAGGTTAAAACCCGTTTCGATAAATACTGGGAAGAGCCCAAGGATGCTGTAAATATCAGAAAACAAAGGAATATTGTAGAAGCAGCTGATGCCTACATTCAGCAGTACGACTTGAGTTACGAGGTTCAGTTCGATGTTATTAGTCTTGTTTACAATGGTAAAACATTTGATTTAGAACATATCCCCGATGCCTTTTATCCACTATTATAGCAGCTAACTATGAATGTAGAAGAAATCCGCGAGTTTTGCCTATTACAAAAAGGAACAACCGAAAGCCTTCCGTTTGATGACGTAACGTTAGTGTTTAAGTTTGGTGGCAAAATGTTTGCCCTGCTTAGCCTCGATGAGCCGCTTGCCATTGCGCTAAAGTGTGACCCCGATAAAGCCATTGAGCTAAGAGAGCGCTACCCTTGCGTTACCCCTGGTTATCATATGAATAAAAAACATTGGAATACCGTACTAGTTGATGGTACTGTTGCTCCACAGATTATTAAACAATGGATTATCGACTCGTACCAGCTAATAGTTGACTCACTCCCCAAAAACAAACGAAACGCAATATTATAATTAGATAGGATTTAATATCTTTGGTACAAGAGTTGTATTAACAACTGCAGAAAATGGACACTAAAACTATTACAATATGAAACTATTTAACCTAACTTTCGCGCTGGTTATACTTCTGGGGTTTAGTTCACAAGCACAGGAACTGTACCACGTAACAAGGGTTAACGGGGAGATAACCATACTTAGTTCTGGGGATAAAGTAGCTGCCGGACAAACCCTTAGCCCTGATGAATTTTTGCTCTTCGAGAGCCTTGAAAGCTACGCCATTGCTATTGACGACCAAATGCATCGTTTTCAAATAAAGATGAAAGCAGATATGGTAAACGGAGATCCACAGCTTACATCAACAGTAAAAGATGCGGCTGTACCTACCAAAATGCGAAACCTTATGCTTGCCCGCTTTAACCCCGATGAGCAAGAGGTTACCGACCTTCGACAATATTTTGGTAACGATAGGTTCTCCGTTATTGGCGATGCAGTAAACGTTCCCCTTAGTAACCAGAAGTACCCCTTATCAGACGATAAGTTTATAGTATTTTACTATAGGGTTGACGATAAGCCCGTATCGAAAAAAATTGGGCATGACCAGCACACGCTCATTCTGGAAAAAGACAAACTTTTCACCAGTAGCGCAGGTGCAATAGATGGCAACGAAATATCTAACCTTGCTGTTTACGAGTACGAAAATACTACCAAAAGGGGAAACGAAATTACACGATTTACACTTGTTTTTGTTGATAAGCAGGAGTTGCTGAATGAGTTTAACACCATAATACCCATTCTTAAGAGACAAAATATGAGTGATAACGAGATAAAAAAATATCTTATTGAATACTACTACGATTTTTACGGCGCAACCGACTCCAAAACCATTGATAGCTTTGCCGAGCAGATAGTTAAGAACTACCAGTAGGTATTGGATACAGAACTTAGAACCTCGCCTAGGCGAGGTTTTTTTATGTGTGCAATGTTAGTTGATAAGGCTGTATGCTAAGGTAATTCGCGTAAGGTTTAGTATTTTTGCATGTAATAGTATAGCAAATGGAAAAAGGTTCGGACTGGTTTGCCCGTTTTGAGATGTGGCTCGATTTGGTTGCCCATAGCTTTTTCAACTTTTGGGACAGGCACAAAGTTGGAATATTGGGCACCATTGCTGTTAACTTACTTTTGGCAATTCTTTTCCTTGTATTCCAGCTCAAAAGCCGACCCTATTTGCATGAAAATACTATGGTGCTTATTGATTTTGACAGGGAGTACGAAATTGCCCCTGAGCCAGAACCCGAAGAGAAGCAACAGGTACTACCCGATGATGCCATTGACCCCAACAAGGAGTACGAGGCCATTAAGAATATTGCTGTTGATGCAACAAAAGAAGACTTAAATCCTGGGCTAACCGACGAGAAAAACATCGATGCCGATGAGCTGTATAGAGAAGCTCAACGCATAAGGGAGCAGATGGAGCAAAATAGGCAGCGCTGGGAAGAATCTCAATCGGAGGAGGCCATTAATGTTCCTAATGTTGAAGAGAAGATTATTAAAACTGACGAGGGACAATACAAAGGCCCAACTGTAATTAGCTACCATCTTAAAGATAGAAAAGCGCTAAGGCTACCAGTTCCTGCATATCTGTGCGAAAATGGAGGTAAGGTTGATGTTGATATTGAGGTGCAGCGTAACGGAAGTGTATCCAATGCAAGTATTGATAAAGCCAATTCGGTAATTGACAATTGTATGAACCAGGCAGCGCTTGAGGCCGCCCGTAAAAGTGTTTTTACCGTTTCTGACATTGCGCCAGCAAGGCAGAAAGGAAGCATTACTTACCTTTTTGTATCGCAATAACTTAAAAAGCAGCCATAAGCAAATTGATATCCCTTGACGGGATATTGTAAAGCCCACCCAAATAGCTGTTTGTAAGAATTCCGTTGTAAATATATACCCCGTTCCGTAACCCTTGATTTTCTTTAAGATGCTGTTTAATTCCACCGCTGCTGGCTATTTCTGCAACAAGGGGCGTAAATACATTGCTCAGGGCAATAGACGAGGTGCGAGCAACCCGCGCAGTAATGTTAGGTACACAGTAATGTATTACCCCATGCTTAACGTATGCAGGATTTGTATGTCGCTTAACCTCAGATGTTTCAAAACAACAGCCTTTATCAATGCTTAAATCAACAATTACCGAGCCTTTTTTCATTAATCGCACTTGATCCTCGGTAATCTTCAGTATTCCTTTGGTTTCTTCGGGAATTATTGCTCCGATAACCACATCGGCAGTTTTCAGTACACGTTCGAGTACCTGTTTGTGAAAAATTGAGGTGTAAAGACGTTGGCCAAGTATGTCTTGTAGTTCCATAAGGCGTTTTATGGAATCGTCGAAAATTTTTACACTTGCACCTAGCCCCAATGCTGCTCTAGCAGCAAACTCGCCAGCAGTTCCTGCGCCAAGAATAACAACCTCGGTGGGCGTTATTCCGGAAACACCACCTAGCATTACCCCTTTGCCATCGTTAACATTGCTGAGGTACTCGGCGGCTACCAAAATTGATGTGCTTCCTGCAATAGAACTCATTGCCCTTACAACGGGGTAGGCCCCATCATCGTCGCGTATGCTTTCAAAAGCTATGGCAGTTGCTTTTTTCTTCATCAGCTCTTTGATATGCTGGCCCGCTTCGGGAGTAAGATGTAATGACGATATCACCACTTGGTTTTCAGTTAGCATTTTTATCTCGCTAGGCAAAAGGGGAGAAACCTTTAGGATAATTTGAGCCTGAAACACCTCGCGACTAGTATTAACAATTGTAGCGCCCCGTTCGCTATAACTATGATCGGAATAATTGGCTAGCTTACCAGCCCCCGTTTCAATAATTATTTCGTGCCCCCAGTTCACAATAAGTTCAACAGCTTCGGGTGTTAAAGGGATTCGGCTTTCAGTTTCGTCAGTGTCTTTCGGAATTCCAATCACAAGCTTTTTACTCTGCCTGCTCACTTCGAGCATTTCTTCCTGTGGCATCAGTCCGCGCGCAAAAGAGAACTCCTTTGATGGGGATAAACGAGTCATTGGGTGTTGAATTAGGTTAATGGCTAATTTTACGCAAAAGATACGCAAAAGTTTTAAAACGAGCAGATAACTAATATAGTTATGCGTGAGCAAAGTAACCTGTGCAGCCAAGCAAATGCTTCAGGATGATAATGACTTAAGCTTTAGCCTTTAAGGAGTCGATATCTCTATGCAAAAGCGTTTGAACCTGTTTCACCTCCTTAAGCACTTCGTCAACGGTAGCATTTATCAACTCTTCGTTAGCCGTTTCGGGATCAATTTTTTCTAAATCTTCAAGAATTTGACCTAATCCATCAACCTTTAGCTGTCGAAATGCAGATTTCATTCTGTGGGCAACTTCACCCACTCCCTTCCAATTTTTCTGCTCAATAAACATATTTAAGTACTTAACGTTGGCCTTAGAGTTATCGATAAACGACTGGAGAATCTCGCAGGTTGCCTGGTCGTCGCCCCCAGCAAACCGACGAATTTCTGTAATATCGTAACCTTCAGTTCCGCTTTTACCTTGAGCTAGCTCATTTTTAACCGTTGACAAACCCACTATTGGTGCAATTATGTTGTATAGACTTATCTCGTTAAAAGGCTTGGTAAGGGCGCAGTGAAACCCGGCTTTTATGTATCGCTCCTGGTCGGTTGAGGTTGAGTTGGCTGTAAGGGCAACTACAGCAGGACGTTTACCCCGTCTCATTGAGTGTATCCTTTTAACCATGTCAAAGCCGCTCATCATAGGCATTTGGATATCGGTTAGCACTATGCTTGGCGGGTTCTGACTAATCTCACTAAATGCATCGTAAGGGTTACCATAAACTTTAGGTTTTACGCCCAGGGTTTTAAGCATCTCTTCAACAAGCATCTGACTAATGGGGTCGTCATCAACAACAACAATGCTTAAATCCGATGGGAGTTTAGGCAGTTCCTGTTCATACCCTTCGTTTGAGTTTTCTGCGTTTACAACCCTTTGGTAGGGTATAGAAACGGTAAAAGTTGATCCCTTGCCAACCTCGCTTTGTACTTTTACAACGCCACCTTGGAGTTCGGTTAGCTTTTTCACAATTGCTAGGCCTAAGCCAGTACCACCATACTTTCGGGTAGTGCTAGTGTCAACTTGGCTAAATTCGTCGAATATTGTTTCAATTTTTTCGGGAGGAATGCCAATCCCTGAATCAACAATCTTGAATTTGCAAATAACTGATCCGTCTGGTTTTAGCGTGATATCAACATTAATTGATATGCTGCCTTTGGAGGTAAATTTTATGGCGTTTCCCACCAAGTTAATAAGTATCTGTTTAAGCCTAAAGGCATCGCCAAGAGCCATAATTTGGGTATCGGCAGGTGAAGATACTGAAAGATTTACCCCTTTTTCCTTAGCTTTTAGCAAAAACGTTTTGGCCACTTCATGGGCAACGGCAAAAGGATTAAATGGTATTTTCTCAAAACGTAAATATCCTCCCTCAATTTTAGATAGGTCAAGCATATCGTTTACAATATCGAGCAGGTGCTGAGATGACGTGCTAAGGGAATCGATTATAAACTTTTGCTTTTCATCAAGGGCTTGGCTTCGCAATTGCTTTGAGAGGCCAACAATAGCGCTTAGCGGGGTTCTAATTTCATGATTCATATTGGCCAAAAACTCCTCCTTAACCTTAAGCAGTTTTTCGGCATATTGTTTTGCCTTGAGTAGCTGATTTCGGTAAAATGTAGCCCTTGATACATCGCGAAAAATAAGAGCGGTAAACAGAACAAACATTAAAAAGGCTGAGGCACCTAGGATAAGCAATAGTTTGGTTGAGCGTTGCACGGCTGAATCAACCCTTGCAGCCATTTCAACAGAATTCATTAGCTCTTCCCGCTCGAGCAACGATACAATTGTGCGAATCTGATCCATAATCTCCTTGTCGCTTCGCAGGAGTTCTAGCTCCTTTTCGCTAATATTGTAAAGAGCCATTTGTTGCTGAGTTTGAATCTCGGTAAGGATTTGTACAACTTGATTTAACAGGCTGTCGGATGGAGACATCACTGATTTTTCGAGTGTATCAATTTGGGTTTCAACCTCAACAATTAGCTTGGTTATTATGCTATCGGTGGGTTCTTTTTTAGAAAACCAGCTAAAAAAACGGCTAAGGCCGCTTTGGGTATCCTCTTCGGGAACTTTGCTGATAACAGAATCGCGGCGCGATGTGCGGGTGGTGGTAACGCTTGTTATTACCGATGATTCTTTAATTGAGTCGATGTTTAACGACTCTACCTGCTCGAGCGCTTGTTGATAAAAGCGGGATGTTTGATCGCTCTGTTTGAGAACAACCAGCTCGTTAAGTACCTGTCTTTTCCGTCGAAGAAGGTTTTGTATAAACTTAATCTTCTCAGCCTGTATTGGATCGTTGTGTGTGAGGGTTAGGAGTGAGTCTACCTTTGTATTAATGGTTTTCATGAAAGTGAGGTAAATTGACAGGTAGCTCTCATTTTGGGTTAGTGTGTAGGTCCTAATATTGCTTTCGGCCTCGTATATATCGGTAATGATTGAGTTTAGCTTGATGAGTTTTTGGCTGGGTTTTGATAGAGAATCGCGGGTTTCGGAGAGTTCGATAAATCCCATATAGGTAACGTACATTGCCGCAGTGGCAATGGTGAGTATTATTACAAATCCCCAGAAAACTTTTGGCTTAATTTTTCCTTGCCCAATTTTATCCTTCCGTTTGTTCATGCCATCATATTATTACCGTGTATTACAATTGCTCACAAATACTAGTAACTTGAGCTATTGCCAAATCTGTACCAAGAATTTAGCGTTTTATGGTTTGCCCCACAAATTAGGCTTTCGAACTAATTTCATATCAACATATTATTGCAGGATAATTTTTTGTGTGCAAAAAAATCAACACTTTGTGTTTAAGGTAAAACCTTTACACTTTTCGTGTTTTGCTGGTTTTATTTATGTAGAAAGCTATAGTCCTCAACAAATCATCGGGATCGATAGGTTTAGAGAGGTAATCGTCGCAGCCAACGCTTAAGCACTTATCCTTGTCGTAGCTCATAGCATTTGCCGTTTGGGCAATAACAGTTAGTTCTGGGTTAAAGGTTTTTATTCTGGTTGTTGCCTCGTATCCATCGATAAATGGCAGTCGCATATCCATTATTACAAGATCGATATCAGTTCTTATTGAGGCAATTTCAATAGCATCTTCTCCGTTCTTTGCGTGTAAAAGTTTTGCCTCTGTAGGCTTAAGCAAGGCTTCAATAAACTGGTAGCTTATCAGGTCGTCTTCTACTACAAGAATTACCTTTCCCTTAAATAAGATGTTTTGAACGGCTGATCGTGAAATGTACGATTTGCTCTCTGTTTGACCCGGAAGGAATGGTATGGTAAAGTAGAATGTAGTGCCCACATTGAGCCTTGTTTCAAACCAAATTTTACCGTTAAGCAGATCTACTAGTCCTTTACATATTGGTAGCCCAAGTCCGGTAGCGCTGTAGCCTTGAGCTAACTCCTCGTCGGTTCGGTTAAAGCGTTTGAAAACCATATTCTTCTTTTCATCGGGAATACCAGAACCGGTATCGCGTACAAAAAATCTAATGGTGTTGCTTGGCAACACGCTGTAGCCATACTCCACCTCTCCAATATTTGTAAACTTAAAAGCATTGTCAACCAGGTTGGTAATTATTTGCTCTATACGGTTTGGGTCAGAAATAATGACGCTGCGCGAATCGCTGAGTGCAAGGCTCATTTTAAGGTTTACGCTGGCCTTTCGCTTATCATAATCAGCCGATGTAAACATAGCTTGCAAATCGTACATTATTTGGTTCAGGTTAAATGAAATTTTTTGAGGTTCAACCTGCCCAGCGTCAATAAGTGAAATGTTGATAATGTCGTTTACAATATGAAGCAAGTTTCGCCCTCTACGATTTATAAGCCCCACAAACTGATTGCGCTCGCTCTTCGATAGGCTATCGTCGGTAAGAAGTTTCGAAAACCCTAGAATTCCGTTAAGCGGGGTTCTAATTTCATGGCTCATATTTGCTAGAAATGCCGATTTTTGCTTGTCGCTCTGCTGTGCCTTCTTTAGCGTTTCTAACAAATCTTGAGTACGGGTTTCTACAATAGTTTCTAAGTGCGAGTTTATGTGGTTCAATTCGGTATTAACCTTTTCAAGCTCTGCGCGTTTTCTCTTATACCGTAGGATGAAGAGTAGCGAAGCTATCAGAAGAATAAGCAAAAGGGCTGCTACAAGGGTAATTGCATATTGCGTAATTTTAGCTTTTTGCACTTTTAACTTTTCAATATCAAGATTTATCTCTAGTAACCCTCTTTCCTGCTCAAAACGATCGTTCTCAAACATTATTGATAACTCTGCAATTTGGCTATTAACCATATCGTTTTGTACCTGTGTGTACTTATCGATGAATTGCGAGAGTAGCTCCCTGGATTTTTTCAATTCGCCAACAGCTAGGTAGTAATCTGAGAGCAGTCGTATATTGTTTAGCGCAACGCTGCTAGTTTCCTCAAAATTTATTAGAGATTGGGCTTTCTTAATGAACTCAAATGCTTCATCTAACTTACCCTTAGAGAGATAGACCTCAGCAATATTGTTGTAGCTATCGGAGAGGCCGTTGTTGTCATTTGCTTCTAAGTAGTAGTTTGCTGCTGTGGTGTGGTGGTTTAAGGCTAAATCGAAACGATTAACCTTTTTGTAAACATTGCCCAAGCTGGTATATGTTGTTGCAAGGTTTAACGTATCGCCCAGCTGTTGCTTTAGGCTAAGCGACTGGTTTAAAAATGAAATGGCCTCGTCGTAGTTATCCTTAGCTAAATGAACCAGCCCTAAATTGTTAAGCACATACGACTGACCTTTCAAATCGCCTACCTCTTTATATAGCTTATTGCTTCGCTGATAATGTGCTATGGCAGCATCGAGTTGGCTTGATGCCCTATAGCAAATGGCCAGATTGTTAAGGGTTGATGCTACAAGCAACTTTTCACCAAGCTCCTCGCGAATAGTTAAAGCCTTTTGAAAAGTTTCTATAGCCTTTCCGTACTGGTGCATATGGTTTAACGATACACCCTTTAAGTTTAGAGCCCTGGAATACTGGGCTAGCAAGTTATTGGTAAGACAAATGGCACTGGCTTTATCGTAATTGTTTATAGACGAGCGGAATCGATTTAACCTTGAATAAGCAATCCCAATATCCAAGTAAGCGTTTGCTTTTGTTTTAGGGGTAAGATTAGCCGCAGTATCAATTATTGTTGAGAGAGCCTCAATTTTTTTTTCTGGCGATAAATCCTTTGCTACTTCTATTAACGAATCGGTTTGAGTTTTGACTGGAAAACCCTGATAAGCTAAGGATTTTAAAGTTAAACCTAAGGAGCAAATAAAGAGGATAGAAGTAATAAAACGAGCCATATCAAATGATGATTATGGCAAAAATAGGGAATTATTATGATACCAATCTAGCACAACCCGATTTACATTGCTCGGATGTTACATTTTTCTCAATTGCATAATAGCGTCAGCAATAGCC
>CAZTFJ010000086.1:0-9136 GCA_964612255.1 uncultured Rikenellaceae bacterium
TCGGTTTTTGTTATTAATCTCCCAGTTTGCCTTGGCCGTTAAATCGTAAAAATAGACGCCAAATGTAATATCATCTTCACTTTATGCCTTAATAAATTGGCGATCAAGTATAACGTAATAAGTTCTGCGCCCCGATACTAGGAACGATGCCTTATCTTTAACAATTGGGCCTTCGAGTACCAATCGCGACGAAATCATCCCAATGCCTGCCTCGCCCGATATTTTCTCCTTGTTGCCATCCTTCATTGTAATCTCTAAAACCGACGATAGCCTGCCGCCATAGCGTGCCGGAAACCCGCCCTTTGTTAGCTCAAGGCTTTTTAAGGCATCGCCATTGAATAGCGAGAAAAAGCCGAAAAGATGGTAGGCATTGTAAACCGTGGCATCGTCGAGGATAATTAGGTTTTGGTCGGGGCCTCCACCACGCACATATAGTCCGCTTGTGCCCTCGCTACCTTTTTGCACACCCGGCATGAGCTGCACAACCTTAAGGGCATCCTTTTCGCCAAGCAGTGCAGGTATCGACTTTATCTGCTTAACGGGAATTTCCATTACGCTCATTTGCGAACTGCGGCTCGATTGTTTCGGCATGTCTGCACGAACCTCAACCCCTTCAATCTCTATCGATGGGTCTAAATCTACGTTTAGCGAAATGTTTTTGTTGAGCTTAATGGTGAAGCTGCGTGGTTGGTACCCTACAAATGAAAATACCAACTCGTACTCGCCCTCGGGTAGCTTAAGGCTATAAAAACCGTAGCTGTTGGTAGCTGTTCCAATTGATGTTTCGGGTATGTAAACGTTTACCCCGGGCATTGTTTCGCGGCTACCTTTTTCGTAAACATAGCCGCTAATTGTGTAACGGGTTTGGGCTTGTGCTTTAAGGCCAAAGAGGCACATAGCAAGTGCTGCAAGCAAAAAAAACTTTCTTGTCATTAGGTTTGGGTGATTTTTGTTTTTCAAGAAGTAAAACTGATGTTTTTGATTTTTATTTTTTGGGTGCTACAAAGATAATGCTAGAATGGTTGTGTAACTTATTTTTTTGTTGTGCGTTACAGATGTCTTTAAACATTCATTCAAATGTTTTGTTAGTGAAATTTTACACCTAAATTTTACGAGTATGCAGTTCGATGTTTTGGCTTGGGAAGGTTTTGTAAAGACTAAGGATGCCGTTTTGCTTTATCTACACAACGATGCATGTGGTGTATGTAATACTCTGCATCCACAGGTTAGGGAGTTGGTAGACCGAAAGTTCCCAAAGATAGAGATGATTGATTTGGATGCTGTGCAAAATCGTGAGCTGGCAGCGCAACTTAGGATGTTGAGCATACCGGGTATTATTTTGTATGTTGATGGTCGCGAGGTGTTTCGGGCAAACGGGCTTATATCGCTTGGCGAGTTGGAGCAGAAAATTGCCAGGCCTTACGGGTTAATGTTTAGCAATTAGCTGTATTTCAATAAACTTTTACCTCAAAAAGTTTTGGCCAGTACTTGCCGGTAACAAAAAGCCTTTGGTTATTGCTATCCCAAGCAATGCCATTAAGCACATCAATTTTAGGATGCCTATCGGCCTGTTTTAGCAGACCGGTGAAATCTATCTCCGCTTCAACCATACCCGTGTTGGGATTTATAATAACAATGGTATCGGTAAGGTAAATATTTGCATAAATTTTCCCGTTGATATATTCCAGCTCATTAAGCTGGTTTACTGCACCGTTATTGTCGTATACCTCAACGCGCTTAACCTCGGTAAACGATTTGGGTTCAAGGAAGTATAGTATGTTTGAGCCATCGCTCATAACCAGCTTGTCGCCAACGGTGGTTAGCCCCCAGCCCTGGGTGGGGTAATCGAACGTGCGAATTAGGTTAAACGTTTCGGGTTCGTAAACAAACCCCTTGCGCGAGGTCCATGTTATCTGGTAAATCTCATTATCGATTATTGTAGTCCCCTCGCCAAAATATTGTCTCTCGAGGTTTACGCTTTGCAGTACTTTGCCTGTTTCAATATCGACCCTACGTAGAGTTGAAAATCCATTCTGTCCGGTGCTTTCTATTAGCTGTCCGTTAAAATAAAAAAGGCCTTGGGTGTATGCCTTAATATCGTGGGGATATGTTTTTACAATTTTGTACTTGAGCTGGGTAGGCGCCTTGTTGGCCTTAATTTTAAACCCAACCGAAGCAGTTTGGCGCTCTCCATTATGCCATGCGGTTGCTCTTACTAGGTGGCTTCCCAAAGCAAGCCCCTTGGTTTCAATTTTTTGCGCTAGGTCACTAATTAGCCCAACCCTTTTGCTGTTTATGCTAAGCACAATAGAATCGGCGGTTATTGTATCGTTAATTAGCCTTAGGGAAAGGTCGAAGGAATCGCCTTGAGTAAAAACGGTTCCGTTGGTTGGCTCCGAAACTCTAACTAGCTGTAAAGGTGTAGATTTTGTTTTAGTTGTGCGCTCGGGCGTTTTGGTGCCATTGCATGCGGCTAGTGTTAGTGCTAGTAGTAATAAGCCAGAGAAAATTATTCGGTTCATATCTAAGTTTGTTAAAGTCCAATCCATTTTTTCCATTTTGGTCTTTTGCCCAATCGTTTAACGGCAATTTTTTCCATTTTCACGTTTTTGTCTTCGGGGAATAGCTGCTGCCACACCTCGCTCCACCCTGCAAATCCGCCAATGTTTCTATCGTCAATAAAAATATCGGCTTCAATTTTACGCGATACGTCGGGGCTAAAATTCTCTTCGGGGTAGTTGGCATTTACTGCGTAAAACTCAATGCCGTGGCTACGGCAAAAATCAACAGCCTCTTGTAGTTCTGCGTCTTTTCTAACTGTCCATAAAATAAGTAGCAATCCTTTGTCCTGCATCGCTTTAAGCGTTTCGAAAGCAAACAGAAGAGGTTCGCCAATGCTGGGAAACTTGTTCTCTACAATGGTTCCGTCAAAATCAACAGCAACTTTTAGCATTACACACACTAATTTTTGCAAATATAGTAATTGCTATTGGTTTGGATTAGTTTTGATTATAGGTTTAGGTTGATTTTTATTGATGGCCGAGAATTTTATGGAATATCGAATGAAGAATTTTGAATGATGAAGTTGGGGTGGCGAGAGGGCGCTAGTTTTTATTCAATTACCTTTACGTTTGTTATAGTTAAATACGAAGTAATTGAGGCAAAACAATGCCTCCAGCGGATTACCTGCCATACAATTCAGCCTGTTTTAGTAAAATATTTGTTTATGATTGTCCGATAAAATGCCTAAACTAGGAAGGGAGAAGACGACACATCATAATATCCAAAATCTAAAATCCAAACCAGGAACTCTTACGTAATGCATAAACTAAACTAACTTCCACTAATTACGCTTATAAACAGAATAAAAAGGGACTGGCTGGTAACCAATCCCTTTTCTGTTATGTTGATTTAGCTGTTTGGCTAAACATTTTTATTGGGAGCCAAAAACTTGTTGTAGGCTAGCAATCCAACAATTGTTAGCACGCCAATACCGCTAAACATAAGCCAAAGCAGGCTGGGGCGTCCCATTTCGGTTACAAACCTTACGTAGGTAAATGCGCCCAGAATTCCGCCAACCCCGCTGCCAATTACACCGTAAAGGAATGAGTAGCCAAGGTAAAGTGCTTTTTTATCGGGTGGTGCAATAAGCCCAACGTACGATATGAATTTGGGGTGGGCAGTCATTTCGCCCACAGAGAAAATAATTATACCAGCCATGAATACCCATGCATGCGACGAAATGGCCAATACACCCATACCAATGGTACCCAGCGCAATACCAAAAATCATGGTGGGTAGCGCCTTGGTGTTTTTTACAATGGCCGATATAATAAGCTGAAGAAGTATAATTGTACCCGCATTAATAACGGTTACGTGCTCAGCCTCAAATTTCCAGCTGGGGTTCTCGCTAAATAGGGCTAAGAATGAGTTTACCGCATTGTTCACCGGGGTCATGTCCATATACTCGGTTAGGTACCACAGCACAGTGTCGAACATCTGAAAGTATAAAATCCAGAAGCAGGAGTATATGGCAATCATTATAACAAATCGGTAATCTTTAAGAACCATAACGGCACCTTTAAGCACCTCGCCAATCTTTTTCTGTACAGCGGGTCTTTCTGGTTCTTTATAAACAAACAGCGCAAGTAGCAGTAGCCAACCTGTTCCAACGGCAGCCATAATAAAGATGTAGTTCCAACCAATTTCCTTTAGATAGGGGATAAGGAATAGGGGGAATAGGAATGCTCCTAGGTTTATCGTCCAGTAAAAAATACCAAAACCAAGCCCCGAGTTGCTCTCGTCGGTGCTGCGGGCAATGGTTCCAGAAATAACGGGTTTAAAAAAGCCTGCGCCGGTAACCATAAGCATTAGGCTGGCAAAAACCATGTAGTATTCTGTGCTGATACTGGTAAAAAAGTATCCCAACGACATTACGACGAACGAAAAGATAAGCGTTTTTTTGTAGCCAAACTGGTCGGCTATGGCTCCGCTAAGTATGGGTAAAAAGTATAGCAACGGTGTTATAACGCTTTTTATAACCCCAACGCTCTCCTTGGTAAACCCAAGTCCACCTTTGCTAATATCTAGCACAAGGTAAACAGACAGGATAGACATTACACCATAATACGAGCCCCGCTCAAAGAACTCCATTGTGATTACGGTCCAGAAATTCCTAGGAAAGGATGCAATTCCTTTCTTTTTCGGCTTGTTTTCCATAATACGCAATTTTGATTTTAAGTTTTGCCAAAACTAGTTTTTTATTTTTCTCCTCAAAAGAACTTTGTTCAGTTTTTGGAGTTTAATTGCTTTAGTGGGCAAATACTATTTTGTAAGATATTTAAGACTAGATGCCATTAGGCTCTGGCTGATGCTAAAAAACACAATGGCTGTATTTCTACTCCAGCGCATCCATACCAATAATCTTGTTAAGGATGGCGTAAATTGTTAGCCCCGATACCGTTTTTATGCCCAGCTTGCGGGTAATATTTTTTCGGTGAGTAATTACGGTGTGTGGGCTAATAAAGTTTTTTTGAGCAATTTCCTTATTCGATAGCCCAAGTGCCACATCTTTTAAAATTTCTCTCTCGCGATCGCTTAGATCAGAGTTGTCTGGTTGTTCCTCAGTACTTTCGTTTAGGTTTACTATGCGCTTTATTTTTTTTAGCACTGTTAATTTATTGTCATTAATCAAAATTGTTTCTGTAACTATATTGCTAAAGTTTTCATCGATATTTTGGACTATGTTGCCCACGACAATAATTGAGGGTACTCGTTTTTTGCTGGTAAGCGTTTTAAAATCGCTTTGCGAAATGGTTTTTAGCAGCTCGGCGTTAACAACAATTGCATCGGCACCATGATAATTTACAGCATCGGTTAAGCTTTTAATATTGTCGGTTTCGCGAGCCACAATGGTGTTGGGTTGCTCGTTTATTAAGGCAACCAAACCCTTGCGCACAATGTACGATGGTTCAAATACAATAAAAGTAACCTTGCTCATTTGTAATCACTTATTATAGCTTTTTCCATTTCAATAACCTTTGGCGCCAGTACTTTCTCCTCAATGCGAGCGTGGTTATTAATATCTTTCTGTAGTAGCGAAAATTCTTTTAAAATTCGTACGCAAAGTTCCTGGTTCGATACCGGAGGCACATACTTTATAAATAGGGTATTTATATCATATAGCTTCGACTCTATATCGTCATGCTCGTCTAAAAAGTTTGCCATGGAGTATTGCTGAATCGCTAACCTTACAGATTCTTTGTTTTTGCCGGTTGTGTAGGCATTCTCAACATCGAGGGTGTAGGGGAATATCTTCTCATCTTCCCAGTTAAGATGCTTAAAGAGCTCGGTTTTGTAATTGTTAAAAAAGTTGAGTACTGGCTTTATTTCGGTAGGGTGTGTACACCCCTCAAGCATTTTGTTCATAAGCTGCTCGATAAATGGTATCTCCTCGTCGATATCGCTACGATGGGTTTTTCTTAAATACTCAACAATTTCGCCAACGCTAAATTCTTGTAAATGTTTTTGTGGGAAATAGTTGGGGTTATGGTAGGCATTCAGAATCTCAAGAAAAAAGTCGGGGTTAATGCCATAGTCGGTGCAAACCATACCCACTGTTTTTTCGCCAAAGCCAAGTTTAATTCCAAATCGGTTAACCACATTCAAAGTGTTAAAGTCCGATTGAATAACCTCGGCAAGTTTCATTTTAGTCGTAAACATATGTCAGAAGCATTTAGTTTTTCAAGTGCTAATATAATTAACAATAGGGGTGGGGTATAGTTTTAGGTTTGCTAAATAAATATTGGAGCGGGCGCTAATGTAGTCATAATTATATGTCTATTATTTTATTCTTTAGCGCATATTTTACAAGGTCTACCGTTGAGGTGAGCTCTAACTTTTGCATAATATGATTTTTATGCGACTCTACCGTGCGAACACTGATGTACAGCTTATCGGCAATTAGCTGGTTCGAGTAGCCCTCGGCCACAAGTTTTAGGATTTCATTCTCGCGGTTTGTGAGTTTCTGCTCCTGGCAATCGTTAACCCGCTCGGGGTTTTTTATTTGCTTAAGATAGTTTTTTAGGATAATCTCCGAAATATCTTTACTAAAGTACTCACACCCTGCATTAACTTGCTCAATGGCCTGTATTAGTTCGCATTGCGTTATGTTTTTTGGTAAATATCCTTTTGCCCCAGCTTTAATGGCTTTAAACACAAATTCTTGCGTGGTGTGCATTGAGAGTACAATTACTCTTACGGTGGGGTAGTTGTTGCTGAGTATATTGGTAAGTTCAATCCCCGATATGCCGGGTAGGGAGATATCGACAATGGCAATATTGGGGTTAACTTCCTCTACTTTTTCTAAAAAATCGTTAGCATCGAATGCCTCGGTAACCACTTCGATGTGCTCTGCGTTTTCAATAAGAGATTTTACGCCATCGCGCACAATTTGATGATCGTCTACAAGGGCAACTCTAATTTTTGTTTTCATCTAACTTTAGTTTATTTATCTGAGGTACAGCCCCCGCTAAGGTGCAGCGGTGGGTAGGTTGAACTATCTATAATTTGCTGAACTTAATTTTACCTGTACCATTTCTCATAAATAGCTATGTAATATGCGTGTTAATATCATTGTCTTAACTCAATTCATTTTTTTGTTTAGAATGCTGGATGGGTAGCTCTACTTTTATGAGTGTACCTTCGCCAGCCGATGATATGCTGAATTTACCATTAAGCAGTGTGGCTCTTTCTCTCATATTGTATAGGCCGTTGCCAATACCGTTAGATTGGCTTTTATTATAGCCTATCCCATTGTCCTCAATATGTATAAATAGGTTGTGCGTATCGGAAAAAACAGATACTACTGCTTTTGTAGCTTTGGAGTGTTTCACAATATTGGTTAGCGCTTCTTGTACAATTCGGTACGAGTATGTTTTGGTTAGCATATCAATTTTCTCGGGTAAAACTCCTATGGCCAGTGAAATGGCTATTTGGGAGTTACTTTCTACCTCGTTGCATAAATTGCGAAGTACTACCGCAAGGCTAAATTCGGTTAGCGCAGCAGGCATTAAGTTATTTGATATTCTGCGAGTTTCCTCAATGGTATGGTTAAACATTTGCTTAACAACTTCAATGGTTTTGCGTTGGTCGCCTACCTTATCCAATGCAATACTTTCGAGCCTTAACTTAATGGCCACAAGGGTTTGCCCCAGCCCATCGTGAAGCTCGCGCGATAGCCTTTGTCGCTCTTGTTCCTGCCCATCGATAACCGAGCGTAGGCGGTGCAATCGTTCGACCTTAAGCTCATCCTCCATAGCTTTACGTTCAGCAATATTGCGTATTACCATTACCTCTACGTCTTGCTCTTGGAATGTGATTTTTCGATGTTGCACCCAAACGGGTATCTTTTGCCTTTCTTTAGTTTTAAGTTGTGCCTCAAACGACTGCACATCGCTATTGTTTTTATATTTCAGCAAGTAGTCGTCGTTGTCAAATAGTGATTGGGGTGAGGTTTTAAGCAGCAAATCTTCTGTGTGCCCGGTTAGGTTTATCATTGCCCTATTAACCATAATTGTTTTTCCATTCTTATGTATAAGAATTCCGTCAATTGTGGCTCGATAGAAATGCAAAAGCCTATTCTCTCGTTCTTTAAGCCGTTGCGTAGTATTTTTTAGGCTAAGGGTCATCTTGTTAAAAGCTTGAGTTAGCAACCCAATCTCATCGCGCTGCGAAACAGGAATGGTCCAGTTGAAATCTCCATCGCTAACTCGTGTTGCAGCTTTTTTTAGTTTTATAATTGGAGTTGTAATACGGCTGCTAAAAAGAAAAACTCCCCCGGTAAGCATGATAAAAATGATAGCGCCAATAAGCATCATCCTCTTTTTCAGTATTACCACATCAGAGAGAGCCTCGTTCCAGTCCATTTCTGCCACAACTACCCAATTAAGTCCTTTTATGCTTACAGGGCTATACGTGCTAAGCACGGGAACGCCTCGGTAATCCTCAATTTTTGCTGTTCCAACGTAGCCCATAAGTGCTTGGTGCACGGCAAAGGTTTGGGTTTTTACTTCAAGCACCGAGTTCTCTACAAATCGCGACGACGATCGCATAAGAAAATCAGCACCGGCAAGATATACCTCGCCACTGCGCCCCAACTCTAACTTATCAACATTTTCGGCCATTAGCTTGTCCATAACCATACCCGGTATTTCAAGAAATAATATGGAGTTGGTGTACTGATATTGGAATATGGGAGCGCAAACAAATGTGCTGTATGTGTTTGCCTTAAATCCGCTTGTGAAGTCAGATATCTCAATCTGTTGTCCCTGCAATGTTTTAATTGCTAAGTTATTTAACTCTTTTTTGTTGGATAGTTTGGCGTGAAATGTTTGGTGTAACGGATTTTTGTTGGATAGATTAATACAAAGATAATTACCGTTGGGTTGGCCTAAAGTAATGCTACTGTAACAGTTTGCTGCTTGTAAAAAGAGTAGTAGCTTGCTAAGCGATTGGTCTGTTTTTAAAGTTGCCAAATCGATATTATCGCTGTTTTCGAGTGTACTGGCAAGCTCTGCCAGGGCATGTTCGTTAGATAGTAGCTGGGCGTCTCTAATTCTATCGGAAAAGAATTGTT
>CAZTFJ010000087.1:0-9018 GCA_964612255.1 uncultured Rikenellaceae bacterium
CGAAGTGCCCTTTCAGCTCTGTTATTGGTTGGCTCCACACCAGGACGAAGAACAACATAGTTACTTGAATTTCTCGGTTGGTGTAGTTCATTACAATCTCGTCGGTTACCTGCGCAAAATCATCTAAGGAAATGGTGTACGTGTAGCTGCCATTTTCGAGTTCAATAGAGGCTTTCCCCTCGCTATCGGTAGTAATGCTTTCTTGGTTAGTAATATCAATAGTAACATTTTCTAGGGGTTGGGTACCGTCTGTAACGTTGAACGAGAGAGTGGGGGTTTCTGTTGGCTCGTCGAGTAACATCCTAACAGCAATGTTGCCAAACATTGGGTTAGTTAGTAGCTCCAGCTTATTGTTTCGAATGCGCCAAAACTGTCCATTGCTAACCTGATCGAATGCAACATTTAATGGTGTGCTGCTTATTTGTTTAACAGCCACAAAAAAATCAGCCCCTCCGGTTAGGTATATTGGGGTGAACATATGCTGCGTAGTGGTATCGTTTGTGTTTGAGGCTTTAGTAAACTCTTTTTCGAATAGTAAGTCTAGCGAATTGTTTAGTGGGTTTATTTCGTAAATCTGCCCAATAAAAGTTTGCTCACCAGTAGAAGCAGGCCAAAGCATTTCAATTCCTGCCACAACAATATCATTGCCAACGGGGTACTTGTTACCGAAAGGTACGCCTATGCCAGCGGTAAATCCACCGGCAATGTCGATGTTTGTATTACAGTAGTCGGTGCTAAACAATTTATCTGTAACAGCAAATGTAAATTCGTTCTCGGTTTTTGCATAGCTCTTACCTCCCTCATTGCTCGTGTAGTCTTGAGTTATGGAGTAGCTTATTGTGTAGTCACCGGTTTCGGTAAAGCTGGGAGTATCGGGAAAACGAATATATGAATCTTCGCCTGTTCCTAACTCAAAGTCAATTTCTTTAGTCGATTCAAAACTTTCCAATTCGGTAATAGTAACGTTTGCTGTTGCTCCCTCTTTATTGTATGGTGCACCAGAGTTTTTTACATAAGCTTTAAGGCCGTAATCAATGGTATTTAGCAATGCCAAAGGTACGGAGGAGTATAAGTAATTATCGGCTTTTATGCTAATATTGGGTTCGGTGAGATTACCAACTTGTACATCGTCGAAGGCAACCTGAAAGCCACTATTCTCGTTATTAACATACACAAAAGCTATTTGGATGTTTTTATCAACATAATCGTTAGGGAATTCTATCGATACAATATTTGCAAATTGATTTGTGTGTTCATCCTTCTCCCATTTTCCAATCGATTTCCAGGTTGTTTCGCCCTCAATAAGAGCCATTACATAGAATTGTGTGTTAATCTCTTGCGCTTCGTTATGCAGAAAGTATAGCCAAAAATTAAGGGTGTAATTCTGGGCTATAGCAATGGGTTCTTTGGTTATTAGCCAGGTGGCTTGGCTTGCCGTGTATGCAATTGCAGCCGATTTTTGGCCAGAGTAAATATAGTTGCTTCCGTTACCGTTAAAATTGCTAGGTGTGCATACAAACCACATTGGGGCTGAGGCGGGGGCAAGATCCGTAGCAGTAGTATCGGTGCTACGCATTATCTGCCACCTATCAGTGTTAAATCCGTCTGTATCATCCTCAAAATCTTCAGAAAAAATAATGTCTTTAGCTGTTGATTTTGGAGTGTTAAGCTCGATGTGCTTTGTAAGCTTATAGCTGCTTTCTGCTCCAAATGGCATACGCTCGGTTTGTGCAAACGACACGTTTGCAATAAGGAGCAATAAGATTAGGTTAAGGAGTAAAGTTCTTTTCATGCTAGTTGTGTTATGTTTTTTAGCCTCTGCCTTTTCTGATGTTTTGTAGATATTTTTTTCTCTACGATGTAAAGCAAAGTTAGCAAAGAAAAATAATTTTAAAAATTACGCTAAATTTAATTACGTAAAAACGAATGGTTTGGTTACTAAATATTTGCAATGATTTACTATTACCATTTCACCGCAATTGTTTGTGTGTTTTACCGTATTAAATAAAAAGTTAAGTTTACCCTGAGCGTTTGTTAAGCAACAAGTTGTAGCTGTTGGCAAGTTTTTGTCCGTAAAAGGTTGTGTTATATTTTTCTGTTGCCAGTTTGTTTCCGTTTTTGCCAAGCATTTGTTGAAGTGGCTTGTTGCTGTATAGCTTCATGATTTTATTGGCCAAATCGTTTTCATTATCGCTTTCGAAAACCAAGCCGCAATTGCCTTCGCTTACAATTTGTTCTTGCGGTTTACAGTTCGATACAATTAGCGGTGCCCCAAGTAGCATGTACTGGAATACTTTATTGGCTACCCCCGATTCATGCTGAGCATTCTTACGAATGGGCGAAAGACATGCATGGCAATCGTGAACGTACGATGGTAGTTCCGAAATATCAATCCATGGAATGTAAACAATATTGTTTTTTACCGTTTTGTTTCCCATTGCTTTTTCAAACAAATTGCGTTCATGGCCATCAATTGGCCCAATAAGTATTAACCTGATATTACTGTGGGTTTTCACTATTAGTTCCAATGCGTTAATGCAAGTAATTATCCCTCTGCGCTCCGATATCCCTCCAAAGTATAGCAGGTTAAAGTAGCTATCAGGTTCAAGGTTGGTTTTTACAGCACTGTAGCTTAGCATTTCATCAACATTTGGCACATTAGGATAAACCCAAAGCATTTCATCTGAAATGGTTGGGTACTTCTTTTGAATTTGATCTGCAAAATGATCCGATAACACAATTATACCATTAGCTAGCTGAAGGAATTTTCTCTCTAATTTTTCCCATTTCGCTGGTTTGGCAAACCAATTATACGGAAATTTGTTGGCCCACCTATAGTTTTTAATAGCCTCGGGGTAATTCTCATGCAGGTCAACTACCAATGGAATGTTTTTACTTCGGGCCACTTGGCCAACGGGTTTTGCCATATATAGGTCATGGGCATGAAGCGCATCAACTTTTAAATTCTTAAGTAATTTTTTTATTTGATATTGCCAAAACCAGTTGTAAAGGGGTATGGTATTTACAATACCAAATAGAATGTTTTTTAACTTTTGGTTTAGCTTAATTCTAATAACCTCTGTACCGTTCTCGGTTTCGCGGTGTATTTTGTTGCCAAAATCTAAACAAATAATAATCACTTTAAATCCATGGCTTGTAAGTATAGATGCTTCATTGCGAACCCTAATATCGCCATAAAACTCATTGTCAACCACCATACATATTGTTGGTTGATAATTTGGCATGGTGCTTATTATATCGTTTTGCATTACTTAGTCAATTGCTTAATTGAGTAACAAAATTAGCAATAATTAAATGCCTCTACCATTTAATTTATGGTATTAACTTAGAATTGGGTAATTTTGAAACTTTTAAATAACCTGTTAACCTGTCGCTTTGTAAGGAGTAGCATTTTTTATATTATATTTTACGTTTTGTTAACCTCTTTATTATTATATGCTTGAGGGTTTAAAAAAAACAGCCAAAAGTTCTGTCATCTATGGGTTAGGTAATATTTCCACTAAACTTATAGGTATAGTTCTTATGCCACTTTATACCAATACAAATATCCTTTCTGTTGAAGATTTTGGTGTATTGGGCGTGGTTGATGTTACAATTCAGGTGCTAGTGGCTATGCTTGGGTTGTCGTTGTAGCAGGCTTATTTCAGGTGGTATTGGGATAAGCGATATGTTAACGACAGGGCAAGTATTCTGTTTACAATTTTTGTTACGCTGGCTATGCTAGGGGGAGGAGTAATTCTAGCTGGAGGTGTAACGTCTAACTCAATATCTAACATACTATTTAACAGTTCCCAATACAGCAGGGTGCTTTTCCTTATGCTCGTTTCTGTTGTTTTGCAAATTCTAGCGCAGCTCCCACTATCGCTTATGCGGCTTGAGGAACGTCCTGGTTTTTATACTGCTTCAAATCTCACCCGACTTTTTGTAACGCTTTTGCTTACAGTGATTTTTATAACCAAGCTAAATAGGGGGTTGGAAGGGATTTATGAGGCGCAAATACTAGGGAGTTTTCTATTTTTTATAATTACATCCCGATACATGTGGCGCGCTGTTGTGTTCAGAATTAAATTTAGGGTTTTAAAAGATATGCTTAGCTATAGTGTGCCTTTAACTGTGGCCTCTGTATCTGGTGTTTTGCTAGCAACGCTCGATAGGTACGTGCTAAACTACCGCGCCACCTTGCTGGATGTTGGTGTTTACACAACTGCATTTCGCTTTGCCAATACCATTAGGGTATTTGTTGTGCACTCAATTCAGCTTGCAGTTGCACCAACAATTTTTAAACTAATGAATCACCCCAATAATAAGGAGATTTACTCGCGTATTATGACCTATTTCTCTTTATTGGTTATTTATGCCGCGCTTGTGCTATCGATTTTTGGAGCAGAAATTCTTGACCTATTTGTAACCGATAAGGTATATCACAAAGCATTATACATCATACCCATTTTAAGTTTAGGCATATTGCTGAGTACCATAAAGGATGTGGCAATTAATGGGCTCAATATTGTGAAAAAGACAAAAATTGTAAGCGTTATAGTTCCTTTAATTGCTGTTTTTCATCTTGCGCTAAACTACTTTATAATTCCAATTTTTGGTGTTTATGGTGCAGCCGTGGCTTCTGCCATCTCTCAAACTATCTTTTTGGTAGTAGTATTGCACTTTGCGCAAAAGTATTACCCCATACCTTACGATTACAGGCGAATTGTAATTCCTTTTGTCGTAGCATTGGTATTGCTGTTGGTAGGTATTAATGTTAATACCCAATTCATTCTGCTTAATGTGGCAATTAAGCTTGTTATTTCTATCGTATTTCCCCTTCTGCTGTGGATTATACCATTTTTTAAAAGCGATGAAAGGCAATGGGCACTTGGCGCATTGGCTAAGTTTAAAGCCCTTTTCAGTATGAAATAGGAGTTATTATGCGTAAATAGCTTTTAAAAAAATAGTTTAAAGATTTCCAATTGTATGCTTGTAATGTTCAGGAAATAAGGTTTATAAAGGTGTGGTAAATAAATTATGTTTTTAAACATCCGACTAAAACCCTATGAAATGTGCTGTAGGTAAGGGTAAGGGTATAAGATGAAATGAAAAAATTTATAGCTTTGCTGAATAAAATATGAAATAACCAATAAAAATTTGTATATGAGTAAATTAGCAGTTGTGGCTTTGGGTGGTAATGCCCTGCTACGTGGTAACCAAGCGGGAACCATCGAAGAGCAGGAGCAAAACACCACCGATACCCTTGAAAATCTTATCTACTTAATTAAGGAAGGATACAACCTTGTAATTAGCCACGGAAATGGCCCACAGGTTGGTAATATCTTAATGCGTAACGATGCAGGCGAGGAGATGTATAACATTCCCCAAATGCCTCTCGATGTTTGTGTTGCCGATTCGCAGGGTGGTATAGGTTATATGATTGAGCGCCAGCTTCGCAATGTTCTTCGCAAGCACGGTATCAACAAAGAGGTTTGCTGCTTGGTAACCCCTGTATTGGTTGATAAAGATGATGCAGCATTTGCTAATCCTACAAAACGGGTTGGTAAAATATACTCGAAAGAGCAGGCCGATGAACTTTCTAAATCCAAAGGATGGATTTTTAAAGAAGAGATTAAGGATACTGGTAGTGGATGGCGTAGAGTAGTGCCCTCACCAGCTCCCAAAGGAATTGTTAACGAGAAGGTTATTAAGCAGCTAGTGGATCAGGGTATAATTGTTATCGCCTCTGGTGGTGGCGGAATACCTGTTTATATTGATGAGAACGGCGATATGCGTCCATCCGAAGCAGTTATCGATAAAGATTCAGCCTCGGCACTTATGGGGGCTCGCATTGGCGCTGATGAGTTTTATATTCTTACCGATGTGCCTTACGTTTACATCAACTACAAGAAACCCGACGAGAAAAAGTTAGAATTCCTTAGCAAAGCCGATGCAGAGAAATATATGGAGCAAGGTATGTTTGGCGAGGGTAATATGTCGCCAAAAATTAGAGCTTGTTTAAACTTTGTGGAGCAAGGTGGCCATAAAAGCGTTATTACAGAGGCTACTAAACTTGAGGATAAAAGCTATGGTACTAAGATTACCATGGAGTACGAATAGTATTGTTGAACCAACATAAAACCTGAGAATTATGGCATTCAATTTAAGAAACCGAAATTTTGTTAAGCTTTTGGACTTTTCTCCAAAAGAGATCAACTTTATGCTCGACCTTGCTGCCGATTTAAAAGCAGCCAAGTATGCTGGTACTGAGCAGCCAAAGCTAAAAGGCAAAAATGTTGTTTTGCTTTTCGAGAAGGATTCAACCCGTACCCGTTGCGCATTTGAGGTGGCCGCATACGATCAGGGAGCACAGGTAACTTACCTAGGCCCTTCTGGTTCACAAATGGGTAAGAAAGAATCGATGGAAGATACCGCTCGCGTTTTGGGGCGTATGTACGATGGTATTGAGTACCGTGGCTACTCGCAAGAAATTGTTGAAACCCTTGCAAAGCATGCTGGTGTACCCGTTTGGAACGGTCTTACAACAGAATTTCACCCAACCCAAATCTTGGCCGACTTCCTAACTATGCGTGAGCATTGCAATAAACCCTTATGCAACGTAACCTTTGCTTACCTTGGCGATGCCAAAAACAATATGGGCAACTCGCTAATGGTAGGTGCTGCAAAAATGGGAATGGATTTCCGCGCTGTAGCACCAAAAGAGCTTTGGCCATCGGATGAACTTTACAACCAATGCCTAGAGATTGCTAAAGAAACCGGTGCTAAAATTACTCGTACCGAGAGTGTTGAGGAAGGCGTGAAAGGTGCCGATTTCCTTTATACCGATGTTTGGGTATCAATGGGTGAGCCTGAGTCGGTGTGGGCAGATAGGATAAAGCTGCTTAAGCCTTATCAGGTGAACAAAAAGGCAATGGAAATGACTGGCAACCCCAACTGTAAATTTATGCACTGCTTGCCAGCGTTCCACAACCGCAATACAGTAGTAGGTGAGGATATCTTCCAGAAGTTTGGTATTGAGTCGATGGAGGTAACCGAAGAGGTTTTCGAATCCGATGCTAGCATCGTTTTCGACGAGGCAGAGAACCGCATGCACACCATTAAAGCGGTTATGGTAGCTACCCTCGGACAGTAGTGAATCATATTCAATCAGGAAAAGGCAGCAAAAAAAGCTGCCTTTTTTTTGTTTTTATTAAAAAAAATCCCCTAATTTTATAATACTTAACTAACCCTAAAGCATTTGTATTATGAATATTTACATCGGAAACATCTCTTACACTATGACCGCCGAAGAGATTAAGGAGATTTTTACAACATTTGGCAATGTTTTAAATGTTCGTATTATTATTGACAAGCTAACCGGAAGATCAAAAGGGTATGCTTTTGTTGAAATGGAAAACGAAGAAGAAGGACAGAATGCCATTAAAGCCCTAAACGAAACTGAGGTTAAAGGCCGCAATGTAAAGGTAAACATGGCGCACCGTAAAACTACTAACGTTTAGTTTTGCCTTTAATTAAAGATATCTTTTACAAAATAATAGGTAGTAACTCCCGATACGGCAAATTTTAAGCCTGTCCCCAATAAAAAGCCAAAAAACGAACCAAAGGCAGATTTTAGCGCGCTCCTTTGGTTTTGGTGTGCAGTAACCTCACCAATAAATGCCCCAAGAAAGGGGCCAACAATTATACCCAGGGGTGGGAAAAAGAAGAGCCCTACAACTAAGCCAATGGTTGAACCCCATACGCCTCGTTTGCTTCCGCCAAATTTCTTTGTTGCCCAAATCGGAAAAACATAGTCGAGTGCAGTGGCAATAACCGCAGCAATACCCAACCAAAGCAGTAAATCGGGGTTAACCGGTCCCCATTTGGTGAAATGGAGCACAAGTAATCCCCCAAAACTTAACGGTGGCCCAGGTATTACTGGTAAAATACATCCAAGCAGACCCAGAACAATTAGTATAATAGCGGCAAATAGAAGTACGTAATCCATAGCAGATTTATTTAGCTGCAAATATATTCTTTTAAATTATTTTCTGATAAAATTCACTTGATTTGCCCTGCAAAAAAGCGTTAATTTTGGAGAATTAATATTGTTTTGGTATGAGTATGAAATCAGTTAGTATTGAGCTTAAAGGCAAAGTGCAACAGGTTGGGTTTAGGTACTACGTATTTAAGTTGGCTTTAGAACTTGGCGTTAAGGGCTTTGTTAAAAACCAAGTCGATGGTAGCGTATATGTTGAGGCAGAGGCAGATGAGCACTCAATTAATGTTTTTGTTGCTCATTGTAAAATGGGACCACCTCATTCTCGGGTATCTCAATTTGTAGTAAATAAAATACCAAACTGTGGATATAAAGAGTTTACCATTCGGTAACTCTGATACCATTTTTTAATCTTTTACTAGCAGCATGTTCAGAATTAAGCTAGTACTTATTGTAGCTTAGCACTTTATCGGTTTCTTTTCTTCGTTTTTCGCGTATTTCTGGTTTTGCGGGGTACCCGAGTGTAATTATCAGAATTGGTCGCTTAGCCTTGGGTATGTTAAGCAATTTTTTAACCTTGGCTTCATCGAACCATCCAATCATGCACGAGCCTAGCTCTTCCGATGCAGCAGCAAGGCAAATATGCTCAGCAGCAATTCCAATATCGATTAGCGGTAGATTTTTCCTTTTCACAAAGCTGCCAAACTTGGAGTTAAAGTTACCCTCTTCTAAAACCACCACAATTTGTACTGGTGCTTGCTTGGTAAAATGGTTCATACCAAGTACTTTGCTCGAGGTGCTGTCGGCTATTTTACTCCGTAAATCGGGCTCGTCAATCACAATAAATTTCCAGGGTTGTGCATTGCAAGCCGATGGTGCTATACGTGCCGCCTCAATTATTCTGTCCAATTTATCTTTATCAATTGGTTGGTTTGTGTATCCCCTATCGCTTTGGCGGGTTTTTACTAGTGCTTGAAAAAAATCGCTTTGATTCATATTTAGTGATTGAATGATTG
>CAZTFJ010000088.1:0-8988 GCA_964612255.1 uncultured Rikenellaceae bacterium
GCGTTTACAGCAGGGTAATGGTACAAAAAAACCAGCTTGCGCTGGTTGCAAAAATAGCTTGTTTGAACATATTACAGCTCTACCAGATTAAACTCTACCTTGGTGATAAGCGCTTTGTAATCGTTTCCTGCATAGTAAATATCCTCATCGTCCTCCTCGTAGTACCAGTGTATCGATATTTTTTTGCCATCCTGAGCGGAAATAGTTTCCACTTTTTTCATAATATCGAAAAGCCTTTTAGACGAGCTGGTATTGAAGTACTCAAGCTTAAAGTGAACATTAGTATGAACTTGAGGCTCATTGATGTACCTATCAATCCAATCGAGGATGGGTTGATAAAAATCGATAACATTCTCGGGGATTGAACGCCCTTCTATGCGTATTTCACCCGTTTCGGCATTTAGCAGTACGTATGGAGTTGTAATATTCTCCTTGAGTTCAATATTCTGCATATCTAGGTTAGATTTTTGATGCCTAAAGGCAGCTATGATTTCACGTCCTCATCAATTAAAATGTACTCATCGCCATGCCCATTCCGAACAATAGCATCCCAATATCTGAAAGTAATTACCGCTTCACTTCCGGTTTTTTTGCTTTTTACCCTTACCCTCTGGCTTTTTTGTCGTTCCATTTCAACTTCCTCAAACTGAAAAGGGATAGAGATGAGGGCATCTAGATCTTGTCCGAGCATAAGGATTGACTCGTCATCCTCTTCGTAACGCCAAACAACCTCAACCTTACTTCCATTTTTGGCGCACTCATCCAGATGTCGCATCATTTCATTTATGTACTTGTTGGAACTACTGTTGGTGTATTCCAAAAAGAAGACAACCTTGGTAGTTTCGGCGGGCGCCTTGGTATACTGTTCTACCCAATCGACTAAAGGTTGCCAAAAAGAAAAAACATCCTCGGTGATGGAACGTCCTTCTAACTCAAGCATCCCGTCGTCGGTGAAGTTTACGTAAGGGCAATCTGGCGTTTTATCTATAAGAATCCCCATCGCAATTTTAAATTTATGTTTGCCAACAGATTTTTTATAAAAGCTAACTCGCCTTAAAAGTAAGCTTTTGATTTTAAATAATCAAACTTAAAGATAAAATGGTGGCTTAAAAAATATGAGGGCGCTATTCTGGAGAATGTAAAAATAGACTTAACAATTCCTTTGCCCTTAGCACACCGAAGATTAACCCCGATATTCCTCCGGCAAGCATTATTATGATTATACTTACGCCCCAAGGAACAGAAAGCTTTAGAGCAAAAAATGATAGAAACAAAAACGTAATAACGAACCCTAGGAATTTTACCATTGCTCTCCAAGGAATATTATCAATAAATAACCGGTATGTTGCTACCGCTTGCATTACGGCAACAACCAGATGCGTGATAAGGCTCGATGCTGCTGCTCCCACAGCTCCAATACGAGGTATTAATAATAAGTTTAAGGTAACGTTTACTGCCACACCAGTGAGTGCTATGAAATTTAGCAGAGTAAGATTGCCATTGGCCGTAAGTAATGTGCCTAGAATGTACGAAACCGATGAGAATACGAAGCTAACCATTAGTATAGCAAAAATTGTAGCCGAACTGCCAGTGCTATTACCATACAATAAATCCATGATGGCCTCGCGATGAACAATGCAAGCCGTGGCGAATACTATGGCAAACATTAGTAAAATACTCAGCGCAAGCCGAAGCAGCTGGTCAACAGAATCTCCCAAGCGTAGCATCCGAGAAAAGATTGGAAGCAGTAGCGTTGAGAAAAGGAAAGGAATCATTACGCTGGCATCGAGCAGCCTGAATGCCTGCGCGTAGATTCCCGCTTGAATATGCCCATCGGGCAGCATACGCTCAAGCATAACGGAGTCGACCCTGTAGTGAAATGACATCAACAAAACTAAAAGCGCATACGGAAAACTTTGCCGTGCTATGCTGATTAGAAAGGCCCGATTAAAACTTAACGAGAAGGTATTTACCTTGCGCAAAACCACTATAAAGGCAACGGCAGCAGTAATTAGGTAGGCTAGCGTTTGGGCGTACACAAACCACTCTATTACAAAATGCTCGCTTAAGGGCGACCAGAGTAGCACGCCACAAAGTAATATCATGAGTATGCGGTCGGCCACAGAAAGAAAACTATCGGTCCGGAAAAGTTGCAACCCGCTTATATTGCTTCGTAGGTATAAAATAAAACTCGACAGAAATTGGTTGATGGTAAGAAAAAGGAGTAACCATATTTGTCGTCCGCTGTAACCTAAAGCCAATGCAGCAACAAAACTGATGACAAAATATACCGTAGCCAACATCAGCTTAAGGCCAATTAAGTTCGAAAAATATCGAGGTAGAACCTGTGGATTTTGGCTAATCTCTCGGTTATTAAAGTTCGTTAGTCCAAAATCGAGAGCAATATTAAGCAGTATTGAAAAGTTGAATAGGGCAAAGAATAACCCATACTCACCAGCTCCCACAACGTTCTGTACCGTTCGGTCAATCCCAAATATCCATATGGGTTTTACCAACAGGTTTAGCGATAGCAGCAGTAGTAAATTGGTGACAAACTTACGCTTCACAGACAGCATATTATGAATAACGATACAAAGTAAGTTAACCTTTTGGGGTTAGCAACACAGATTATTTCACAAATCTAGCTATTGGTTTCCATAAAATTGTGCTATTTTGCCTTGCTATTAATTATAACATCAATGATAATTGCTGTAAACACGCGCCTACTAATTAAAAACAAGCTCGAGGGTATTGGCTGGTTTACTTACGAAACGCTTGTAAGAATCACTCAAAATCATCCGGAGCATACGTTCTATTTTTTGTTCGACCGTAAGCCTCACCCCGATTTTATTTTCGCATCAAACGTAATACCTGTTGTTTTAAAGCCACAAGCCCGACACCCATTGCTATGGTACATCTGGTTCGAGATATCGGTAAGTTGGTTTTTGAGAAAGCATAGGGTTGACCTATTTGTATCGCCCGATGGTTTTATTCCACTCAAATGCAAAATTCCTTGCCTAAACGTAATACATGATATCAACTTTCACCATTTCCCCAATGGTATTCCTTTGCTTACACGCAAATACTACAACTATTTTTTTCCTCGTTTTGCCCAAAAAGCAGCACGCATTGTTACGGTAAGTGAATATTCAAAAGCTGATATAGCAAAGAGTTTTAAAATAAACATCAATAAAATTGATGTGGCACATAACGGGGCTAACAAAATTTTTAAACCAGAAAAAGATTTTGAAATTCAGGAAATTCGCACCGAGCTAACTAATGGAAAACCCTACTTTTTGTTTGTTGGTGCGCTTAGTCCACGTAAAAATGTGGCACGACTGATACTTGCCTTTAATCAGTTTTGCAAAATCCATAAAAGCGATATTAAGCTAGTAATTGTGGGCGAGCGAATGTTTATGACTAACGATATAAAAGATGCCCTTAGTAGTATAAACGATCCCAATAGCATTGTTTTTTGTGGTCGACTGCAAATTGAACGATTACAGCAAGTTATGAGCAGTGCGCTAGCGCTGGTTTACACTCCCTACTTCGAGGGGTTTGGCATTCCACTGGTAGAGGCTATGCGTTGTCATTTGCCCATAATAGCATCTAACCGGACATCTATTCCCGAAGTGGTGGGCGATGCGGCCCTTATTGTAGATCCTTTTGATGTTGATGCCATTGCCACTGCTATGGCGCAAATAGCAACAGACCCAAACTTAAGGAAAGAGTTGGCACAAAAATCGGCTGCCCGTAAGGAAATTTTTTCATGGGATAAAACAGCCCAAACCCTTTACAACGCAATGATTGCAACAATTAAGGAAAAAAGTATAAACAATGCTTAAATCGCGTTATAGCCAATTTACATTAGAAGCAGGTTGCGACGAGGCTGGGCGTGGATGCCTTGCTGGCCCTGTGGTGGCAGCAGCCGTAATTCTACCAATCGATTACAGCAATGCTATTCTAAACGACTCAAAACAGCTATCGTTAAAAAAGAGGAATTTGCTAAGAGCTGATATTGAGCAAAATGCCATTGCCTATGCTGTAAGTATGGTTACACCGCAAGAAATCGATAGAATAAATATACTTAACGCTTCAATACAGGCAATGCATCAGGCCATTGATTCGCTTACCTTGGTGCCCGAGTTCATAATTGTTGATGGCAATAGGTTTAAGCCATACAGCAGCATTAAGTATGAATGTATTGTTAAGGGCGATTCCAAATACCTAAGCATTGCGGCGGCATCGGTGCTTGCAAAAACGTATCGTGATGAGTATATGGAGCAACTTGCAAAAGAATTTCCACAATATCTTTGGGCAAAAAACAAGGGCTACCCTACACGTGAGCACAGAGTGGCCATACAGCAGTTTGGCACTAGTCCACACCATAGGCTTACATTTAAGCTAACCGATAATCAGCTCCGAATTCCGAACCTGTAATTGAAACATTATTGCTATAATTGCCAAAATTTTAAACCGTTTGCCTTTTGTGGTATCGAACACTGAAAATAAA
Organism: uncultured Rikenellaceae bacterium; assembly: GCA_964612255.1. GTDB lineage: Bacteria > Bacteroidota > Bacteroidia > Bacteroidales > Tenuifilaceae > Perlabentimonas. Next base: position 4,514 of record CAZTFJ010000088.1, read on the forward strand.
TTTTTCTGAAAACAAACCTAATAAGTAAAAATCCAATGAGAAGATTCAAAGTTTTACTACTTAGCGTCTTGCTAGTATCATCGTCGCTTGCCAAAGCCGATGAGGGAATGTGGCTACTACCATTGCTACAAAAGTACAACATTGCCACCATGCAGTCGATGGGGCTTGAATTAAGCGCCGAAGACCTTTACAGCATTAACAACACCAGTTTAAAAGATGCCATCGTTATTTTTGGCGGAGGATGTACTGGTGAAATTATTTCCGATAAAGGGCTTATACTTACTAACCACCACTGCGGTTACGGAGCTATTCAGAGCCATAGTAGTACCGAGCATGACTACTTAAAGGATGGTTTTTGGGCCATGTCTATGGATGAAGAGATACCTACCCCTGGTTTATCTGTTACTTTCCTTGCTCGAATTGAGGACGTTACCGATAAGGTTACCAAGTCGGTAAAATCGAAAATGACCGAAGAGGAACGTTCAAAAGAAATTGAGGAGGCTGCTAAAGAGATTGAGAAGGAAGCCACCGAAGGAAACCACTACATGGCTACTGTTCGCAGTTACTACGGAGGGAATAAGTACTACTTGCTAGTTTACGAACGTTTTACTGATGTTCGTATGGTTGGTGCACCACCATCGTCAATTGGTAAATTTGGTGCCGATACCGATAACTGGATGTGGCCCCGTCACACTGGCGATTTCTCTATGTTCCGCGTGTACGCTGACAAAGACAATAAGCCTGCCGACTACTCACCCGATAACGTGCCCTATAAGCCAAAGCATCACCTCCCAATATCGCTTAAGGGAATTGAAAAAGGCGATTTTGCTATGATTATGGGTTACCCAGGTGGAACTACCCGTTACATGACCTCTTGGGAAGTTGACGAGGCCATTAAAATTACAAACGCTCAGCGTTCTTTCATCAGGGGTATCCGTCAGGAAATTATTCTGGAAGATATGCTTGCAAGCGATGAGGTTCGTATTAAGTACGCCTCAAAATACTCAGGTAGCACTAACTACTGGAAATTTTCTATTGGCCAAAACCAGGCACTTAAGCGCCTAAAGGTTAGTAATACTAAGTTAGAAAACCAAGAAGCGTTTACAAACTGGGTTAACGACAAGAGAAAACGTACAAAAGAATATGGCGAAGCGCTAGATCTTATTAAAACCTCAATAGAAGAGCGTGAAGATTATATGTATGCCAGCATGTACCTGAGCGAAACAATGCTTAGGGGTACCGAAATTATTTCGCTTGCATCTCGAGCTTCAAACCTTTTAGAAATGCTAAAAAAGGAAGATAGCGAAGGCCTTGAGAATGGAATTAACAGGTTGAAGCGTTCGGCTAAAGGGTTTTACAAAGATTACAATGCCCCAACCGACCGCAAAGTTGCTAAGGCTATGTTTAAGCTATATGCCGATAAGGTTAAGGAAGAATTCCATCCCTCGGTTTTTAGCAGCATAGATAACTTTGAGCAGTATATCGACAACATGTTCGACAACTCAATTTTTGCCGATTCAACCAAACTTTGGAGCTTCCTTGAGAACCCAACCGCCGAAAAACTTGAAAACGATCCAGCCTTTGTGGCTGCCCAGTCGATTCGTGGAGTAGCAGGAGTTATTTGGAGCAAGTTGGGCGAAATTAACCAAAGATTTAGCAAGGGGCATAGGCTTTACGTTGGAGGAATTATGGAGATGAACGACGGACAGCCAATGTATCCAGATGCTAACTTTACCATGAGGCTTACCTACGGACAGGTGCAAGACTACTACCCACGCGATGCCGTTCATTACGATTACATTACCACCCTTGAGGGAGTAATGGAAAAGGAAGATCCAGACAACTGGGAGTTTGTTGTTCCAGAAAAACTTAAGGAGTTATATAAAGCCAAAGATTATGGCCGTTATGCTCTAGACAATGGCAAATTGCCCGTAGCTTTTATTACCAATAACGACATCACTGGCGGAAACTCTGGTAGCCCTGTTATAAATGGTAAAGGAGAACTTATTGGTTGTGCCTTTGACGGTAACTGGGAAGCTATGAGTGGTGATATTACGTTTGAGCCTGAGCTACAACGTTGTATTGGGGTTGATATTCGCTACGTACTTTTTGTAGTAGACAAGTATGCTGGTGCAACCCGCCTTATTGATGAGATGACAATTGTTGAATAGTACTGTAATTTTCAAGAAAAGCGACTTGGTAGCAATCAAGTCGCTTTTTTTGTGCAAACCCAGTAAACACAACAAAATACAAACAATTTATCGGAGATAATATCAACGCAATAAAGATATTTTCCTACCTACATATTACTCCAATCTCTCGTTATGTCTCACACGCTCAGCTATTCGTCAAACATTAGTGTGGATTTACCAAAAAAACAACACTCCCTATATGCTTTGTGGTGATGTTTTACACTCATTTTACCTATATTTGGGCAAACAATTGCATTCATGGAAACGCTAAAAATAGATGGAACCAACGTAACCCCTAAGGTTTATTTTTCGCCTCAGGAGCACCTATTAGAAATCAGCGGGTATTCCCGTCCTGAGAATGCACGCGATTTTTATAACCGAATTATTGAGTGGCTAGAAAAATTTGAGATTTGGTATTTAAAAACTCAAAAACAAAACAATACCGAATCCTACGCCCTAAAGTTTAAACTAATATACTTTAATAGTTCCTCTGCTAAATATATCTTCGATATTATTCAGCTAGTTAGTAAAATACAGAGCTCGGGCGTTCCCATTACTGTTTACTGGTTTTACGATGAAGATGACGACGAGCTTCGTGAGGCAGGAGAGGAACTTTCTGAAATGGCTCACGTACCTCTTCAATTTGTTGAGATTAGCTATTAAAGTCACTTTTCTATAGTTCCATAACACTTTCTAAACACATCTCAGTAACTCAAAGGTTTTGCTTTGGGGTGGGCATTGTATTTTGCATGCCAATAAAATAGTTTATTATTGTTAAGCCCAAATAATCAATGCATACGTTGTGTCTTCTTCTAATGGCGGTCATTAGAAAAAGAATCGCTAATGACAACCGGAGCGAAGCGTAGCTCAGCTTTAGCTAAATTTGGGTTAAACTTTTTAGGTTGACAACAATCTATAAAGATGTTCTTTGTGTAATTTCTATTGTTTAAACTACCATAAAACTTAAGCTATGCATAAAATTATTACAAGCCTATTGCTGTTATTTGCCATTACTATAGGGTTTCATGCAGCAAATGCTCAGAATGAAACTGGATATCAGTTTGAGGTTACAAAGGAGATTAAAACATCTCCAGTAAAAGATCAGCAACGCACCGGAACTTGCTGGAGCTACGCTACAACCTCTTTTCTCGAAACTGAAATACTAAGAATGGGTAAGCCTGAGGTTATCCTTTCGCCTATGTTTTTTGTAAAATCGGCTTACCTCGATAAGGTTGACAGGTACGTCCGCTTTCAGGGCACAAATAACTTTGGACAGGGTGGACAAGCGCATAATGTTATGGATGCCATTGCTCGCCACGGTATGATACCCGAAAGTGTTTTCAGCGGGAAAAACTATGGAGAAGAAATTCATGTTCACTCAGAAATGGAAGGAATTGTAAGGGGTATGATTGATGCGGTAATAAAAAACAGAAACAGGAAACTCTCTACAGCATGGCGGCCAGCCATTGAGAGTGTTTTAGATATCTACCTTGGCCAAACTCCCGAAAGATTTACCTATAATGGCAAGGAGTATACACCTAGCGCATTTGCTAAAGATATGGGGATTAACCCCGACGACTATATCGAAATAACCTCCTATACTCACCATCCTTTCTACGAACAAATAGTGCTTGAGATTCCCGATAACTGGGCTCATAAAGGGTATTACAACCTACCCATCGATGAGTTGGTTGAGGTAATAAACTATGCTATTGATGAGGGCTTCTCGGTTTGCTGGGATGGCGATGTTAGCGAAAAAGGTTTTGTACATAGCAAAGGGCTTGCCGTGGTGCCAGAAGTTAAAGTGGCTGAGATGAAAGACAGCGAGCAGGCCAAATGGGCCGATGTTCCTGCCGATAAATTGATGGAAGAGATTTACAGTTTCAAATCAATTGTTCCAGAAACACAGGTTACCCAGGAGCTAAGTCAAATAACTTTCGACAATTACCAAACCACTGACGATCACCTAATGCATCTTGTGGGAACATCAAAAGATCAGAATGGTACTCAGTACTACATCATCAAAAATTCATGGGGTACCAAAAACCCTTACGACGGATATTTGCACATGTCGGAGCAATTTGTGCGTTTAAAAACAGTTGCCATTATGGTACATAAAGATGCTTTGCCCAAAGCTATAGCCAAAAAGATGGGGATAAAGCGCTAAGGGTTTACCCGCTGGGTGGCTTTTGTTTCACCCATATAGGGTATGCTTTTTCATGGTTTTTTAGGTTTCCGCAGTCAGCATATGCTGGCTGCGGTTTTTTATAGTACCAGCAAATT
>CAZTFJ010000089.1:0-8835 GCA_964612255.1 uncultured Rikenellaceae bacterium
CCAAATAATCGGGGTGACAGTCATCGGTACAAAACATGACTGATTTCGAGTATTTAGAAATCAGCGGAGAAAGAGATTCGAAATTGCGAGCCGCACTACCCTCTCTTATTTGTATTTTTTGGCCCAGCTCTATTTTTTCTATTGCTTCATCTAAAGTGCTACACTCGTGATCTGTTGATATTCCCGATTGTATGTACTTAAGCAAAGCGTCACCTACTAGTCCCGGAGCATGCCCATCAATAGGCTTATCAACCGCTACTGCAGCGCGCAACTTTTCGTGCACCTCATCATCGCCCCCAACAACTCCTGGGAAATTCATCATTTCTGCAAGAAACCAAAAGTCGTCTTCGTTAAGTAACCGCTCAACTACATTGGCCGAAATTACAGCGCCGCTTTTCTCGAGAGGAGAAGCAGGAACACATGATGGAACACCAAAGAAAAATTTAAGGGGAACTTTTTTGGCATTATCAATCATAAAACGTATTCCATTTTCGCCAGCCACATTTGCCACCTCATGAGGATCTGTTACTACCGCTATGGTCCCATGTTTTACGGCTAATCTCGCAAATTGCGATGGAATCATCATAGAACTTTCTATGTGAATATGTGAGTCGATAAAACCAGGCAAAATAAAAGGGCCGCTTATGCTATCATCGCGCAAAATGGAATGTATTTTACCTTGCCTAACGGATATTCTTGCACCGAATTTTTCGCGTGTTTGAGGTTTTACAACTACACCAGAAATATCGAAATTACTCATAATACAAATTTTTGAACAGAGAAATACATTAAATTGGGGGAGCTTTACTTAAAGTAATTGTTCCACGTGGAACACTAAATACCTATTTTTTTAAATGGTTCCACGTGGAACAATAAAAAAATTAAACAAATGCTTTTACCTACCTAGGTATACTAGCAGCACATTTATATCGCTTGGTGAAACTCCGGGAATTCTGCTGGCCTGTGCTATTGTTTGTGGCTGTATTTTTTGTAATTTTTGTCGAGCCTCTGTGCTTAATGAATGTAAACGAAAGTATTCAATATCGGCTGGAATTTTAACATACTCGAGTCGTTGTAGTTTTTCTGCTACTTGTTTTTCGCGCTCAATGTATCCTCCGTACTTAATTCTTATTTCGGCTGACTCTATTACTTCATCGTTAAAAATAAGCGAAGGTTTAATACCATTAAGGTAGAGTATCTCTTTAAGCTTAACTTCAGGCCTTAGGGCAATATCTACTAACTTACGAGATTGGGATATTGGTTTCGATGCTAATCCTTTTAAATATTGATTAACGGTTTCGGGTTTTACACTTTCCTTCTTAATAAAATCAATAAGTAATCCTATATCATTATACTTATTTTTGAAAGACGTGAAAGTGTTTTCAGAAATTAATCCTAATTCGTATCCCAAAGGCATTAATCGTTCGTCGGCATTATCTTGACGCAACAATACTCTATATTCCGCTCTGCTTGTAAACATACGGTATGGCTCATCTACACCTTTTGTTATAAGGTCATCAATTAGTACACCTATATACGCTTTATCGCGACTTAATACTATAGGTTCTAATTCTTTGGTTTTACGGGCTGCATTTATCCCTGCCATTAAACCTTGGGCTGCTGCCTCTTCGTATCCAGTTGTTCCATTTATTTGGCCTGCAAAATAGAGCCCATCAACTGTTTTTGTTTCTAATGAATGTTTTAGCTGTATGGGTGGAAAGTAATCGTATTCAATAGCATAACCAGGACGTAATATATGAACGTTTTCAAATCCTGGTATTTGTTTTAGGGCTTTATACTGTACTTCTGCAGGAAGCGAAGAGCTAAACCCATTCAAATACATTTCGTAAGTTTTCTCTCCTTCGGGTTCTAAAAAAAGTTGATGCGATGATTTATCGGCAAATGTCCGCAACTTATCTTCAATGCTTGGGCAATACCTTGGACCTATTCCTTGAATTGTACCAGAAAACAATGGGCTAAAGTCAAAACCAGTTCGTAGAGTATTATGAACCTCTTCTGATGTATGAGCAATATAACAACTTCTTTTCTGTAAACTATTTTCACTTTTTGTTTGGTATGAAAAAAATCTATCCTCATGTTCTCCTTTTTGTTCAATTAACTTTTCGTAGTTAACTGTTCTTCCATCAATTCTTACTGGTGTTCCTGTTTTCATTCTTCCAACAGAGAAACCAAATTTTTCTAATTGGTTTGAAATACCAAATGAAGAATGTTCTCCTACTCTACCACCAGAAAAATTAACATTTCCAACATGAATTTTACCGCTTAAAAAGGTACCATTAGTTAGTATAACTGTAGATGAAAAAATGGATATATCCATCTTGGTTTTAACACCAACAATTTTATTGTTGTTAAATAGTAATTCAACAACATCGTCCTGCCATAAATAAAGATTTGGAATATTTTCAAGGGTATCGCGCCATAGTTGCGAAAAGACTATTCTGTCGCATTGAGCACGAGGGCTCCACATTGCTGGCCCTTTTGACCTGTTAAGCATACGAAATTGTATTGAAGACTTATCTGTTATTATTGCAGATAAACCTCCTAACGCATCAATTTCTCGCAAAATTTGTCCTTTACCAACACCGCCCATAGCTGGGTTGCAACTCATTTGGGCAAATTTTGATAAATCCATCGATATTAAAAGCGTAGTTGCTCCTAACTTTGCTGCTGCGGCTGCGGCTTCACATCCAGCATGTCCCCCGCCCACAACTACAACATCGTAATTTTGTAACATTATTTTATAGCTCTTTTAACTTTTGTAACCAGAAATCTTCTGCTTGGCGCATCTCAGTTTTTTCATCAGGTGTTGAATCGTTAAAACCAACCATATGCAAAACACCATGAATCATAACTCTGTTCAGCTCATCTGAAAAATTCTGATTAAATTTTTGGGAATTAGTCTTCACTGTTTCTAGACTAATATAAATATCGGAAGAAATTATATTTTTCTCAGTGTACGGAAAAGTAATAATATCGGTAAAGTAATCATGATTCAGATACTGTTTATTAATGCTCAGTATTTCGGAATCGGAAGTAAATATGTAGTTAATATCACCTACCTTATACCCATAATGAGTAATTACTGATTTAATCCAACTTTTATGAATTAACTTTTTAGGTAGATTAAAATCTACATCAACTGTGTGGAATTGAATGGACACGGGAGGTTAAATATGAAAAATTAATTCTACTTTAGAACCATTATCGTCGAATTCTATTGCATCGGCTAGATTACGCATAAGAAAGATTCCTCTTCCAGAAACATTCTCGATATTCTCTGGACGAGTTGGATCAGGAATATCTAAATAATTGAATCCTGTTCCCTCGTCTTTAACATAAATATGGATGCTAGAATCAGTTATAAGGAAAGCTACATCTACATTCTTACTAGAATCTGATTTATTGCCATGTGTTATAGAATTATTTACGGCTTCTATAGTGGCTATCAGTATTTTACCATAAATATCAGACGATAATTGGCATTGCTCAGAAATCTCATCCACCAGTTTTTCTATGTGAACAAGATTATCAATTCTAGATTGTATGGTTATCGATTTTTTCATTTAGAGTCTACATCTCAAGATGCTTATACTTTGTTGAATAAATAATGTTACAAAAGCTTTACGAAAATAATTAAAAAAATTAAGGTAATATCCATTTGGTAGGATTTTCGATTTTATTCTCATGCCATATTTGAAGATTTAACAAACCATTTCCTTCCTGTACATTACTATATACCTCACCTATTACCTGCTGTGCTTTTACTATTTCGCCAATTGAAACATCCACCTTTACAAGGTTTGAATAAACGGTTAAAAAGTCACCATGCCGGATAATAACAGCTGCATTTTGTCCAGGTATTGAAACAATTTTCTTAACCTCTCCCTCGTATATCGATTTTACTTTAGCATTAAGTTGCGTACTAATATCAATTCCATTGTTGCGAATTTTAACTCCTTTTAAAACAGGGTGATTATGTTCACCAAAATCGCTAACAATTACGCCGGTTACTGTTGGCCAAGGTAAACGGCCCTTGTTACCTGAAAATCCTTCGGACAATCTTAGATAGCGTGCATCTCTTACAGTCGATTTTGCTCTTCGTGCTTCTTCAGCAATCAATTCTTCAATGGCTTTATCTAAAGCTTCCATGGCTTGTCTTCGTTCCTCGACCTGTTTTCTAAGGGCTGATTCTTTTTGCTGTAACTGGCTTACTGATTGTGAGTACCTTTTCTGTTGTGTATTTAGCTTAAGGATTTCATTTTCCTTATCTTCTTGGGATTGTGCTAACTTATTACGCGATTTTGATATTTCGTTTACTTCATGCTCAATGGCTTGTTGCGTTTGAATTATCTGTTGGGCTTGCTGCTCTCTAAACTTTAAAAATTGCTGATAAAATCGTAAACGTCTATAGGCTTGATTAAAATCGGATGATGCGAAAATAAAAACAAGAATTTGCATATCGGACTTGTTGCGTTGCGCAAACAGTATAAGTTTTGAATATTCTTTTTTAAGATTATTCAAATCATTTTCATATACACTTATTAATGTTGACTTATCTTGAATTTGTTTTTCAAGTAACTTTATTTGTTTTTCAATATCAGAAATTAAGTTTTTACGTAAAACCAACTGCCTTTTCAAAATATTAAGTTGATTTAACGATTGTTCTCTCTTTTTTTCAGTTTGTATAAGTTGCTGGGTAGATTCGTTAAGTTCACGCTCAGTTCTTTCTCTTCGCTCCTCTAACTCTTTAATTGTTTGAGAAAAAGAGAGAATCGATATAAAAAGTAAAGCAAGAGTAAAAACGAATTTATTTATCATTGGTCAATGGAAAATTATTCATCGATTATATACAGAATCAATATTAAACGTAATGGGTTTATTATAAGTAAAATTTTTTCTTGGAAAAGCTAACTCGAATTCCATTGGCTCGTCTTTAAAAAACAACTTTAAATTAATTACCGAAGGAAAGGGCAATACGCTTCCATTCAAATACGAATACCTTATTTGTAATATCTCTTTATTCGTATCAATTAAATCTAACATTTCAAACTTATTGATATTGTTTACTACTAAATTACACTTTGGGTTGTTAGATTGCTCAGGATAATTAAATAGCTTTGTTACAATATTTGTAGTATCAGTAACTAATGAGTTAATATTGAAAATTGTATTTTGTACTAAACCAAAATCAACTAAAAAGCCTAAAGATTCAGATAAATTGGCATAATCAATAAAAACTTTTTTAGAAATATTATAATCTATTAGGTTAAAGCCAATTGAATCGAAATAAAAGGTAGCAACAGGTTTTGAGAGTGGCGATACAACAGTAAGATATAATGCTTCGTTTTTAATATATTTTAAACATGCCCTATAAGATCTGAAGGTCTCATTGTTATCGATTCGTAAAGCTACTTTTTCGAAATGTAATGTATTTATACTATCTGACGATAAAACATCCGCTGTGTATTGATTAGTTACCAATTGTTGATTACAGCTTGGTAGAATTAAAACTAACAAAAGAAATATTAAAAATTTAGGGTACATATTTTCGAGTTTTAATTTTTTGCTCTAGTTTATGGCTTGTTCCTCCTAAATCTTTTGCTTTTAACCAGTAAATATATGCATTTTCGATATTTCCAGTTTTATAAAGGGCATCACCATAGTGCTCGTTTATTACAGCACTAGCTGTAGTATCCTTTGCAATGGCATTTCTTAAAACATCTCTAGCTTCTTCATAACGTTCCATTTTAAACAATACCCACCCTTTTGTGTCGATATAAGTACTATTATTTGGTTCTAATTGTACTGCTTTAGTACTCATTTTAAGCGCTTTACTTAAATTAGTTCCTAATACTGAAAGATAATAGCTATAATTGTTTAATACCCTGGCATTGTTGGGATTAATATCAAGGCTCATATCATAACTTTGAAATGCCTCTTTGTTGTTTCCTATTTTATAATAAAAATCACCTAAAGTTCCGTATAGTTCCGCTTTGTCCTCTCCTTCAACATGCTCAATACCTTCCTGTAAAACAAAAATAGCGTTGTCGGTATCGTTTAGCTCGTCGAGAACTAAAGACTGAAAAACATAGAATATTGATTGCTTGGGAAAAAGTTTGCTGGCTTTAATTGAATTATAAATGACCGACTCCTTTTTACCAATTGAATAATCGAATGAAATTAACTTTTCCCAACGTTCAAAATTTTTATCGTCTAAAAGGGTTAAAATTTGTAACTGTTCTCGAGCCTTCTGAAGTGCTCTAATACGAAGAAAATGTTCATATGCCAATTCGTGTATAACAATTTCGTCGGGGTGATTGTGCAATAATTTAGTAACCAAACTATCTAACTTTTGGTTATGGTTTGTATATACTACCTGTTCGAAAAGCAATGGGTAAAAAAGTCTAACTTTTTCAGTTGCCGAAATATTTGTATGATTGTAAATTGAATCGAGTACCACCAAACCATCATGGTACGAAGCAATATCTAAATATCTTTGATACAACTCAATTTTGGGTTGCGGGAAATCTGGATTATACTTTATTGCTTTCTTTATATCATTAAAACCTAACTCGTCCTCTCCAATTTTAAAATGAATTTCGCTTTGGTATATTAGAAACAAAGGGTTGGTTGAGTCGATAGCGAGCATATTGTTAACCTCCTTAAAAGCAGGTTGAATTTGGTTTGATTCTAGAAATATTCTTAGCCTTGCCTCCGATAACCGTGTGCTGAAACCTACTTGCTGCTGGAGGTCGTTTAAAAGAGCAATAGCCTTTTCGTAGTTCTTTTGCTCACTATGCAATAAAGCTAACTGAAACTGATAATTAACATTAGTTGAATCAATTAAGATTAGCTGTTTTTGATTATCTAATGCTTTAGAAAAATTTTGGTTATTTATGTACAGAATTGATAAGAGGTTTAGATAATGCTTGTTTTTTGGGTTTAATTCAACAGCTTTTTCTAAATAGTAAAGTGCTGTATCCTTTTTTCCAACAGTATTATAGGTAATTGCTAATTCGTAAAAAATAGCATCGTTAAGCGGATCTGCCTCTTTTGCTATTTCTAAATTTGTAATTGATCTATCAATATCGTTATATAATCTACTTTGTATAGCCTCATAGTAGTGTAAAAAAGGGCCAACATTATTATAAAACTCTTTACTTTTAGGTTGTTTTGTAATAGAACAACCTAAAAGCAAAAAAGGAATTATTAAAAGTATAAGAAATTTACGCATACATAATTTATTTTACACCTGTGTGGCCAAATCCACCTGTACCTCTTTGTGTTTCATTTAATGTATCAACCTCAATCCATTCCACAGTAGAATGCTGTGCTATTACCATCTGGCAAATCCTTTCGCCATCTTCTATTACAGCATCGTTATTACTTAAGTTAACGAGTATAACACCAATTTCGCCTCTATAATCAGCATCAATAGTGCCAGGTGAGTTTAATACAGAAAGTCCCTTTTTGAGTGCTAACCCGCTTCGAGGTCGTATTTGGGCTTCAAAACCAACTGGTAATTCAACAAATAATCCTGTTGGTACTAAACAGCGCTCGAAAGGTTTTAGTAGTATAGCATTATCAATATTTGCTCTAATGTCCATACCAGCACTACTTGATGTGCTATAGCTTGGCAGATTATGTTTTGACTTGTTTACAATTTTAACTTTCATGCTTTAATTGCTTTATTATCGATTTTAATGAAATATTCTCGGTTCTAAAAAATACTAAAATGTAGATAAACACCAAGCTTGCGCGAAATACAAGGGATAACAGATAATTGTCAATGTTAACAAAATATCCAGGTATAAATAATAATACGGCCGAAACTATATAAATTAAGAATTTATTTATCTCGTAAGGAACCTTGTAATGCTTTTGCCCACCAATATAACAAATAATAGACATTAATATGTAACAAACTAATTTTGCTATTGCTGCACCGTAATATCCAAGAATTGGAATAAGAGTAAAGTATAAAATAACTGTTAGGGTTGCACCTGTGAAAGTATATATAATTCCAAACCAAGTTTTATTAGCAACTTTATACCAAATACTTATGTTAAAATAAAGTCCAAGAAATAGGTTGGAAAGTAAAAGAATAGGTACTACACCAACTCCTTCGCGAAAACCTTCTCCAATAAGAAATGCGAACAATTCGGTAAATAACCCAACTCCCATAAAAATTAGTAAGGCAAAAGCTAAAAAATTTAGTTAAGGTGGCATATTGTTGTGGTGATTCTTTATTATCGACATTAGAAAAAATAAAGGGTTCAACAGCATATCTATACATCTGTATAAATAAGGTCATTAAAACGGCCAGCTTTATATTTGCTCCATAAATTCCAAGTTGATAAAGTGGATTTGTATCAGCATCGAGAAGATATTTTAAAAATATTCTATCGAAAAATTCATTAGATGATCCACCTATTCCGCTTATAAGCAAAGGAAAAGAATATATAAAAAGAGTTTTAAGCCTTCCAAAACTAAAGGTAGTTGGAAGCATTCCTGGTATAAATAGTATAACAAGGGTAGATAGCGCTGTGCCAATTAGGTTACTAACAAACACATAACCTACTCCAAAATCGGGGTTGTAAATACCAATGGACTGAAAAAACTCATAATTAGGACAAATTACCAAAAAGAAAAAATTGAAAAATACATTTAGTCCTACACTAAGAATCTTTATAAAAGCAAAACTAAAGGCTTTATTCAATAACCTTAACTTAGCAAATGGTATCGATGCAAGAGCATCGATACCAATTATGGCAGCTAAAATTTTAATGTATTCGGGGTTATTGGCATATCCTA
>CAZTFJ010000090.1:0-2953 GCA_964612255.1 uncultured Rikenellaceae bacterium
GGTCAGCGAGGCAATACCTGGGAGAGCGCTAAGGGCGATAATCTTCTGTTTAGCATCGTTTTAAAACCAGCTTTTCTGCAAGTCCACAAACAATTTCTTATTTCAAAGGTGGCTGCTTTGGCAATGGTAGAGTTGTTGGCACCCTACGTCACTGGCTTGTCAATTAAGTGGCCAAACGATATTTACGTTGAAAATCGCAAAATTGCTGGAATTCTAATTGAACACTCTTTCCATTCGGAGATGCTAGGTTCAACCATTGTGGGAATTGGGCTAAATGTTAACCAAGCCAAGTTTTCTGATACGCTTCCAAATCCAACCTCTCTTTTTATCGAAACGGGTAAGCATTTCGAGTTAAAAACTCTACTGAACGATTTCAGTTCGATTTTTCAGAAGTATTATAGCTTGCTTCAACATGGGCAAATTGCCAATATATCAACCAAATACTTCAGTGAACTCTATCGAAGAGATGGTTACAACTATTTTGTTGCCAATGGCAAAACATTTAAAGCCAACATTGTTGGTGTTAGAGATACTGGCGAGTTGGTACTAGAAACCGAAACGGGGCAGCAAATGGAATTTGCATTTAAGGAGGTGGCGTTTGTGTTGTAGCCTAAATTTTCCCGTTAAAAGCAGCCGCTATTTGGTCGGCCATCGAGTCGATACCCGATTGTAACTTTTTGCCTACCATCATCTTCATCATCATGTTCAGCTTGGCTTTTAGGGTTATTTTTAGCCGCGTGTCGTATGGTGCAACCATTTTTAGCTGTATCCAAACAAAAAACTCAAAGGGTATTTTATCGTTTCCAGTAAATTTTATGGTCTTGTTAGGTTCCTTGTCAACAATTTTAAGCCCTGCACCCTTTATTCCCTGTGCATCAAACTCGCACCAGTCTTCCCCAGCTTGCCAATTCTCAAGCTGCGCGTGCTGTGCCATAGGGGTAAAATTTTCAAAATTGGAAAGGATCTTGTAAATGTCTTCGTCTATTCTCTTTATGCTTACTATTTTGCTCTCAACGGTAGTCATTGCTATTTATGATGTTTTGGTTGAATCTTTTGCTGATTTTGTGCTATTACCTACCCCATTCGCTTGGGTTCTCGCGCCATTTCTTCAGCACTTCTAGCTGCGATGGTTTTATCATATCGATACTTAGCGCGTAATCCATTAACTCATTATAGTTTGCGAGGGTGTGAAGGGTTACGTTGTGCTGTTCAAAGTTTTGTTTCGCTGTGTCGAATCCATAGGTAAATATGGCCGCCATGCCCAGCACAATTGCGTTGGCTTGTTTAAGCGCTTCAACTGCTTTTAGGCTGCTTAAGCCGGTCGATACTAAATCTTCAATTACCACAACTCGCTGGTTTGGTTTTAAGTCTCCTTCAATAAGGTTCTCTAAACCGTGCCCCTTGGGGGCAGAACGAACGTAAACAAAGGGTAGGTTAAGAGCCTCGGCCACTAACAAGCCATGGGCAATTGCACCCGTTGCAACGCCTGCAATTGCATCAATATCAGCAAAGTTGTTTTTTATTATATCAACAAATTTTTGGCATACTAGCTTTCGGGCTTGTGGGTACGATAGTACCTTCCGATTGTCGCAGTATATTGGCGATAGCCATCCCGATGCCCAAGTAAATGGGTTTGCAGGATTCAATTTAATTGCGTTAATTTCGACAAGTTTTGATATTACCTCATTATCCATGGCCAAAGAATATTCAATTTATTTTAATTCCCGTAAAATTTTTGTGATCTCCGATTTGCGTTCGCATTTCAAAAAACATAATGGATTATTTGTGAAATGCTCGCCTTCCGATGATTTGGCAAAAATACTCGTTTTTTTTCAAACCTCAAGTTTCAATAGCCTATACATTGTGGTAGATGATGCTGATGTGTTTTTTAGTGTTTTGTCCAAACAATTTACAATTATTGAGGCTGCTGGTGGTTTGGTTACCAACTCGGCAGGGGATGTGCTGCTGATTAATCGCAATGGGATGTGGGATTTGCCCAAGGGCAAGGTAGAAAAAGGTGAGGCCACTGAGCAGGCTGCCGTTCGAGAGGTGGAGGAGGAGTGTGGTATTTCTCCGTTAGAATTGAATGATTTGATAACCGTAACTTATCACACCTATAATTTGAATAGTATTGCTATTTTAAAGCCAACCTACTGGTATCGTATGCAGTATTTAGGCGGTGCGGTGCCAAGTCCACAGGTTGATGAGGGCATTACTGAGGTGCGCTGGGTTGCCCCAAATATGTTAAGTCCATTTGTTGAAAATACATACCCATCAATAAGAGATGTGTTTGCAAGCGTGGGGTTGGTTTAAATTTTTCCTTGCGAACGGAGCAGGCTAAAAAACATCTTCTCAAAATTCTCTTTTGGCGATGGCGCTGGCGATGTAACTAGTCTTTTGTCGGGGCCAATAAGAAAGTAGGTTGGGAAGGCCCTAATGTCGAAATCGCGCACAATATCGGGCTTGTTTCCGTAGTGCAAAAAAGTCCATTCGTAGTTGGTTTGCTCAAGGAAAAGCTCAAGGTCGCCTATCTCGTTATCAACCGATATGGTTACAATTTCCAGATGTTTGCCATACTTTTCTTGCAGTTGTTGTAGTAGCGGAAACTCTTGCAAGCAAGAGTAGCTGGTAGTTGAGCAAAAGTTTAAGTAAACGTATTTGCCTTCAAACATGTCCAGCGTAATGGGTTTGTTGTCAATTGTATATAATTCAAAAGGTGCGGGCACGAATCCGGGCAGTAGCCTTGTTACCTTCGATCGGATATTTTCGGCTATTAGAATGTGTTCTGGGATAATCGATTGGCTGTAAAGCGAGTCGAGTATGGCTAACAACGCGCTTCGCGAAAACCTATCGTCGAAAAACCCGTCATGTAGCCCTTTTAAAATTACTAGTTCACGCAGAGTATCGTTTGCCAGCACTTTATCCTCGGCTAGCGTTTTTTTTAGAATGGAGT